>NZ_FMDO01000053.1 GCF_900095305.1 Proteiniborus sp. DW1
GGTGGAGATGAGGAGATTCGAACTCCTGACCCCCTGCTTGCAAGGCAGGTGCTCTCCCAACTGAGCTACACCCCCATAACCAAAATGAAAGACTTCTTTTATATCAGTCTCTCAAAATTAAA
>NZ_FMDO01000054.1 GCF_900095305.1 Proteiniborus sp. DW1
AATGAATAAATAAAAGGGGGTTTTTTCTATGTTTAAAAAAGTATTTGTATTTTGTTTAGTACTTGTCTTAGCAATAACAGGACTTTCCGTTCCTAGTTTTGCATGGGAGGGAGATGATTGGCTTCAAGCTTACTGGAGTGGACTCAAGACGAATGGGGGTACGGCAGGGAACAATATGTAACATTTAGTGAGTATAAAAGTTATGGTCAATCTATATCGGTAACTAAAACAAACGATGGAAGTTTATATCCTGAAGCAAAAAATTTGGATGATGTTGATTTAATTGCAAGAGTTATTTTTGCTGAAATCGTAAATGTTCCTCCACGTGAAGATAATGCCTTTGCTGTTGCACAAGTAATAAGAAATAGAATGGGTACATCTAAAACCGCTAGGTCAACAGTTACTGAAAAATACCAGTTTTCTTCAATTTCAGATGGTAATCCTTATTTTGCGAATCCATCAAAATATAATGATCCACTGCTATGGGCTCATTGCGTTTTTTTAGCTGGCTGTCTGGTAAATAGAGACTCTATTCCTCTTGAGTATTATAGTGGCAATCCTGGTGGAGAACATACTAATGTAGGAACAAGAATACATTTCTATGATATTCAATACGGTATGCCCTTTTATGATGTAAATAAAGTAGCATGTACTAATTCTAATGTGACTACAAAAGCTTACTATTATAAGACCGGTACCACTTATAATAAAATATTAACATCACCAACTAAAATAGGTAGTCACGTTTATTTTAAATATTAAAAATCTTTCAAATAACTCTAGTAGTATAGGCAAGTGAGGCTATTCTTGCTTGCCTATTTTTGTTCCCATAACCTTAAAACAAAGATTAAGAAATATAAAAAAAGCAATTAGTTTTTGAATGATTTGAGATAAAAATGCAATAACTGAAAATTTAAAAAATTCAGGTATAGAATTTAAACCAACCTAATACACATCCATCCTTTTGTTAAATCAATTCTTTTTCTTTAGGAATTTCAATAAATTGATTTCTTAGATTATTTGTATTTGCTTTTTCTATGAATAGCTCTCCATCTGATACTGTTTGTAGTCTTGCTTCTTTGTCTTTAAAGTTGAAATCTTATATTTAAGCACATTGCTTCCCTTTTCTTATCTTGAAAATAATATCTGTCCGTAACTTAATATATGATTTAAAAAACCACTTCTATCGCTGTTCTTTTCTATTAATATTGGCTCTATATTAGAATCAATATTTCTTCTGATTTTATAGAGTCGTGCTTCTTTTTCTAAAAAACTTCCTTTTACCTCATCAACTATTATTGCTATATCAATATCACTATTTTCATTATTAGTACCCTTTGCATACGATCCATATAAAACAATTTTTTCCGGATTATATTCAGGTATTACAGATTCTACGAATCTGTTGATTCTTTCGGAAATTTCTCTGTTATCCATTTATATAACACCTCCGTACGTTCTAATATATCCGTACAACGATCCTCATTAAGCTCATTCATAAGCTTCTCTTTGTGACTTGGGATACCTAGCCCCTATATTTAGGGGCTCCAGAATATCAATTAAGTCCTTTATCTCTTCTGGTATATCGTCATAGAATTCACCACTTTGTGCTAACCTCATTAGGCTATGAATAAATGGAGGATTTTCAGATTTAAGCAATACGTAATAGGCTTTAAAAGCTTTTTCTATAGTTTGATGCAACATAAATCCGACATATAAATATCTCTTTGTTCTAAGCATCGCTATAGCTGTTTGATAATCATATTCAGCCATTTCAAGCCAATAAGTGTAATTATTATATTCCATTTAAATACACTCCCAGTTCTTTGTATATTTACCTATATTATGTACTATATTATGGCTTGTTTACACTACTTTTCGAATTTAATTATTGAACAACCTTCTTCAAAAACAGATATTTACCTATTAAAAGTAAAAATTACTGATTTTATAGTTTTTTATATCCTATATATCTTGTAATAATAAAAAGGTTAGTTAAAGCAGCATTTACATACCTTAACCAACCTTATTTATGACTATATTAACTCTTTCTCCTTAAGAAACTCAATAAACTGATTTCTTAAATTGTTTGTATTAGCTTTTTCTACAAATAGCTCTCCATCTGACACTACTTGTAATCTTGCCTTTTTGTCTTCGAAGTTGAAGCCTTCTGTGTATAGTACATTGCTTCCATTTACTGGCCAGAAGGTTGTGCTGTTATCACAGATATTAGCTTTGAAGTAATTCTTTCTTACTGTAGTTAACTCTGCAAATATATCTTTTGCGCTAGTGTAGTCTAGGTTAGTTCCAAGTACTCTTGCAAGCTCTACTATTACCTTCCAGTTTTCATATCCACTCATTGGGATAATAGCTTTGTTTATTCTCTGAATTCTTCTCTCTGAGCTTGTAAATGTTCCTTCAGATTCTGCAAAGCTTACTGCTGGAATGACTACATCTGCCATCTTAGCTGTTTCTGTAAGGTGAGTATCTTGTACCATTAGGAAGTCTAGTTTCTTTAAGTCTACCTGTGGTATATCTTCGCCAAATACTAGTAATCCTTTTATTGCTCCATTTTCTATAGCTTTAGCTACTTCATTTGAATCCTTATCTATCCCCATATCTACTAAGCCTTGGCTGTTGTTGTTTAGCTTAAGCTGTATAATTCCGTTTCTTGGGCTGCCTATATGTCCAGAGATAACAGCTATGTTTGCAAGTATCTTCGCTCCAGCTGAGCTTAGGGTATTTTGCTCAAATACTATCATAGCTTTCTTAGATTTTCCATATAGTTCAGCTATTTCTACTGCTACTTCGCTTGGAGTTATACCTTCTAAGTCCGCTTTTAGCTCTTCAAATCCTATTGCTTTACTTTCTGATGGTGCGAAACCCTTGTCTATAAGGGCTTTTGCTATTTCCTTTAAGAATTTCACATTATTTTCTGGGCTGTATTTTCTATATGACCATTCATCAGCCTGTGAGTCAAATGGATTTACTACTAATAGCTTAGCTCCATTTTCAGTAGCCTTCTTAATCTTAAGTCCTACTATTGTATGATGCTTCATGATGTCTGAGCCAACTAGTAGAATTGTCTCTGTCCCTAATAGCTCATCAAATGTATTTGGTGATGCATCATATCCTAGTATGTCTTTGATTCCATGACTAACTCTATTAAAGCTTGTAATATTATTTGTTTTTAGTACTTCTTTACCAAACTTAGAAGCTAAATATACTTCTTCGTTTGTATATCTATCTGAAACCGAAACTGCTAGTGAATCATTTCCATGTAGCATGGCTACGCTTTGAGCTTTTTTAGCTGTATATAGGAATGCTTCTTCCCATGATACTTCCTCTAGCTTACCATCCTTTTTAACCATTGGCTTAGTAAGTCTAGCGCCTTTTTGTGCTATATCAAATCCAAAGCGTCCTTTAACGCATAGTAGTCCATCATCTACTTTACTTTCTCTTGTAGGTACAGCTCTAGTTAGCATGTCTCCTTTTGTATTTAGGTTGATATTACAACCAACACTACATTGAGAACATACTGTATGTGTCACCTTTGCATCAACAGGTACTGATTTATCTATTCCTAATCTCTCACCAAGAGCACCTGTAGGACATACGCTTATACATTGTCCGCATGAGATACAGCCTGTTTTATTTAAAGGCAAGTCAAGAGCTGGCTTTACTATAGTATCAAAACCTCTATTTACTAGGCCTAAAGCTGTAACTCCCATTACTTCTTCACAAACTCTAACACAAAGTCCACAAAGTATACACTTATCAGGATTTCTCATTATGAATGGATGAGTGTCTTCCTCTTGACGTTTGTGAACTTCTCCACTTAGTCTTTCAGGCTCTACATCATATTCATTTGCATAGTGTATTAATTTACATTCAAATATATCATGACAGCCACATTCTAGACATCTCATTGCATCTCTCTTAGCAGCTTCTTCGTCAAAGCCTAGGTTTACTTCATTGAAGTTATCTCTTCTTTCAACTGGTGAAAGATGTGGCATAGGTGATCTATATTGTTTTTCTCGGTCTTTAAAATCTTCAGAAGTTAAGTCCTTTCTTTCCACATAATATGGTTTTCTATAAGAAACTACTTCTCCCTCTAGATAGCTTGATATTACACCTGCTGCTCTTTTAGCTTCCCCTATAGCTGCTATGGCTATACTTGGCCCTTGATTTGTAGCATCTCCACCTGCAAATACTCCAGGTAAGTTTGTTAGGTATGAATTTTCATCTGCAGCTATGGTACCTCTCTTAGTTAATTCGATTCCTTCAAGACCAGTAGGATCTACATATTGTCCTATGGCACCAATGACAGTATCTACTTCTAAGATTTCCTCTTCTCCTTCAATTGGAACAGGTCTTCTTCTTCCACTGCTATCTGGCTCGCCTAGCTCCATTTTTTGAAGTCTAATAGCTTTTACTCTGCCATTTTCTCCTATGATTTCTATAGGGCTTACTAGGAACTTAAATACTACTCCTTCTTCTTCAGCCTCTTTGATTTCGATTTCTTCTGCTGGCATCTCTTCCTTAGTTCTACGGTATATGTTGTAAACTTCATTTGCCCCTAGTCTAACTGCTGTTCTACAAGCATCCATTGCTGTATTTCCTCCACCTACTACAGCAACCCTCTCTCCTAATAGAACAGGCTCATTTGTTACAACCTTAGCTAGGAAGTCTATACCACCTATTGAGCCCTCTAATTCTTCTCCAGGACAGTTCATCTTAGTACTTTTCCAAGCTCCTATAGATACAAATACTGCATCATTGTTTTCTCTAATATGGTCGAGAGTTATATCCTTGCCTACTTTTATATTTGTAAGCATCTTAACTCCCATTTGTTCTATAAGCTGAATCTCTTTGTCTAGTATTTCCTTAGGTAGTCTATATTGAGGTATTCCGTATCTAAGCATACCACCAAGCTTTGGCATAGCTTCGTATATAGTCACATCATGACCATCTGCAGCTAGATAATAGGCAGCTGTTAGCCCTCCTGGACCTCCACCTATAACTCCAACCTTTTTACCTGTTTTAGGCTTCATATCAGGCATATATGATTCTTTATCATTTAAATCTATATCAGCAACAAAGGATTTTAGATTAGCTATTGATATAGGCTCCTCTACTAATTGTCTTCTACAAGCATCTTCACATGGATGTGGACATACTCTTCCTATACTAGCTGGTAATGGAAGCTGTTCTTTAATTAATTTTAAGGCTTCCTTATATTCTCCATTTGCTATAAGTCCTACATATCCCTGACAATCAGTATTGCCTGGGCAAGCTAACATACATGGTGCCTTACAATCTCCTACGTGGTCAGATAGTAGAAGTTCTAATGCAATTTTTCTAGAGGCTTTAACCTTTTCGGTATGTGTTAAAACAACCATTCCGTTTGAAGCCTCTGTGGCACAAGCTCTTAAAAGTTTTGGAACTCCTTCAACCTCAACTACGCATAATCCACAGGCTCCATAAGTTTTTGTTCTCTCATCGTGACATAAGGTAGGTATTTCAATGTCATTTGCTCTTGCAATGTCAAGTACTGTTTGACCTTTATATCCAATTACTTCTTTTCCATTTATATTAAGTCTTATTTCTGACATTTGTTTGCCCCCCTCCTATTCTATTTCAACTGCACCAAAACGGCAGACTTCTTTACATTTACCGCATTTAATGCATGTTTCACTATTGATTTTATGTGGTTTCTTGACTTCACCATCTATTGCTCCTACAGGGCAATTTCTCTTACATAATCCGCAACCTATACACTTGTCCTCTAGAATAGAGAAACTTATAAGGTTCTTACATTGTTTAGCTGGACACTTTTTGTCGTAAATATGCTTTTCATACTCTTCTCTAAAATATCTTATTGTACTGAGCACGGGATTTGGCGCAGTTTGTCCAAGTCCACATAAAGAACCAGCTTTTATTTGCTCTCCTAAGTCCACAAGTAGCTCTATATCTCCGTCTTTCCCTTCGCCTTCACATATTCTGGTCAATATTTCAAGCATTCTCTTTGTACCTATCCTACAGTGGATGCATTTACCACAGGACTCTTTACGAGTAAAGTCCAGGAAGAATCTTGCCATATCAACCATACATGTAGTTTCATCCATTACAACCATACCACCAGAACCCATTATAGCTCCTGTTTTATTTATTGAATCATAGTCAACTGGAGTATCTAACAAGTACTCAGGAATACATCCGCCTGATGGTCCTCCCATTTGAACAGCTTTGATTGTCTTATTATCCTTGATACCGCCACCAATTCCAAATATTATATCTCTGATTGGAGTGCCCATAGGAACTTCAACAAGTCCGCCCTTGTTTATCTTTCCTGTTAAGGCAAATACCTTTGTTCCTTTACTTTTTTCTGCTCCTATTGCTGCAAAAGCTTCTCCTCCATTTGCTAGTATCCAAGGTACATTGGCATATGTTTCAACATTATTTATATTAGTTGGCTTATCCCAATAGCCTTTTTGTGCTGGGAAAGGTGGTTTTAGCCTTGGCATTCCTCTTTCACCTTCTAGTGATGCAATAAGGGCTGTTTCCTCACCACAAACAAATGCTCCTGCTCCAGCCTTTATTCTTAAATGGAAGCTAAATTTATTAAGTCCAAGAATATTATCTCCTAGGAATCCTCTTTTTTCTGCCTCATCTATGGCTTCTTGAAGTCTTATAATAGCTAAAGGATACTCTGCTCTTACATAAACAACTCCTTCATTTGCACCTATGGCATAGCCACCTATAATCATACCTTCAATTAGACTATGTGGGTCACCTTCAAGTATACTTCTGTCCATAAATGCACCTGGATCTCCCTCATCAGCATTACATACTATATATTTTGGAGTATCCTTACTTTGAAGTGCTGCATTCCACTTAAACCATGTTGGGAAGCCTGCTCCTCCTCTTCCCCTAAGCCCAGATATTTTAACTTCTTCTATTATTTTCTCTGGGTCCAATTCCTTTAAGCATCTTTCTAATCCCTTGTATCCACCATTTGCTATATACTCATCTATGCATTCTGGGTTTATAATACCACAGTTTCTAAGTGCCATTCTCTTTTGAATATCTATACCATTTTTATCTTCATCACTTATTTTATACTCAGCAACTACTTGCCCATTTTTTATATGTTTTTCAATTATCTCGGAAGCCATTTCTGGTGTTACCTTAACATAAGTAGTTTTATTGCCTTCATCATCTATAACATCTACTATAGGCTCAAGATAACATGTACCTATACATCCTGTTAGTGTAAGCTCAGCATCTAAACCTAAGCTATTAAGTCCGCTTTCTAGTGCAGTATAGACTTTATTAGCTCCTGCTGCTATACCACAACTACCCTGTCCAACAACTATTTTCATGTCTAGGCCTCCTTACTCTCTTTATTTTTGATTTCTCTCAATATTTCCTTAGTCTTCTGTGGAGTTAATTTTCCATATGTCTCTCCATTAATCATCATTACTGGAGATAAACTGCAACATCCAAGGCATGCCACATTATTGAATGTGAAAAGGTTATCCTCTGTGGTTTGACCTTCAAGTATTCCAAGTTCTTCATAAATAGCCTCTTCTATGGCCTTGGACCCATTAACATGGCAAGCTGTTCCTTGACATAGCATAATTAAATACTTGCCTACAGGATCTAACCTAAACTGAGTATAAAATGTAACTACTCCATGAACCTTTGCTGGTTTTACACCTGTTTCCTTTGCTATGTAATCAAGTACTTCAACAGGTAGATAACCATAGATATCCTGTGCTTTCTGCAATATGCTAATTAGACTCCCTCTTGTTCCCTTGTACTTATTAAGTATGGGGGTTAGCTTGTCCAGGTCAAAAGTAGAGGTACTACATGTTTTGTTATTGTCTTTACAGCACTGCATATTTTACACTCCTCTCAGAAATACTTCTATATTATTTATGTTGATAAAGTTTTATTAAAGTTTAGAGAAAACTTTACTTATCTTTGTAAAACTCTTTGCAAAATATGGTTGAATCTTACTATGTTTTTTGAATATTTAAGAGATTTTTAATAGCTTTATTACTTTTTAAAATCTAACCTAAACACATTATATGATATCATGATTCACCTCTTTAGTAAAGAAACGCACAAAAAATTCTATATATTTCAATGTCGACTTTGTTACATGATTAACTATTTTTGTTGAAATTTAGCCACTTTTTAAAAAATAAATCTTGTTATTTTTGTTAATTTTTTGTCATCTCTTTGTTGGTTTATGTCGATTTATTAACAATCACGACATAATTTATGTTTTCTTTTATCTTATTTTTGTGTAAAATCCTGTTATTATCTCATATAATTTTATTTCTCTGTCATTATCTTTGTGTTGTGTCTAACAACCATATATAAAGAAACTAATGCAAAAAAAGAGATTCTTCGATTACGTTCAGAATTACAGTTTGTAAAACATGTAGTTTTGAAAACGCAGGCCCAAAGAATCTCTTCAATTATCTATTTTTAAACTATATATTGTGCAGCAACCTATTATTCCCATGCCCCAATTTTTCTAAATTTATTATATCTTTTCTCTAATAGTTCCTTTGTATCTAATTTCATAAGAACTGAAAACTCATCTAACAAATATTTTCTAATGCTATCCACCACAAACTCAACATCTTTATGCGCTCCTCCAAGGGGCTCTCTTATTATATAATCCACAATATTCAGTCTTAGCAAATCCTGAGAAGTTAACTTCATAATATCTGCAGCTTTCTGTGCAAGAGTAGTATCCTTCCATAATATGCTTGAAAGACCTTCTGGTGATATAACTGAATATATTGAGTTTTCTAGCATACATACTCTATCTCCAACACCAAGGGCCAAGGCTCCCCCACTTCCCCCTTCACCTATAACTATAGCTATAATAGGAACTTTTAACCTACTCATTTCTATAAGATTTAAGGCTATGGCTTCTCCCTGACCTCTTTCCTCTGCTCCTAACCCACAGTAGGCTCCTGGAGTATCTATAAAGGTTATAATAGGTCTCTTGAACTTTCCTGCCTGCTTCATAAGCCTTAATGCTTTTCTATAACCTTCAGGGTGAGACATGCCAAAATTTCTTTTTATGTTTTCTTTTGTATCTTTTCCCTTTTGATGACCAATTACTGTTACAGGAATATCATTTAGTTTTCCTATACCTCCTATTATTGCACTATCATCTCCATAGTATCTATCTCCATGAAGCTCTACAAAATTTGATATCAAGCCCTTTATATAATCCATAGTAGTAGGTCTTTCTTGTAATCTAGCTATTTTTACCTTATGCCATGGAGAGAGGCTTTCATAATTCTCTTTTTTTATTTTTTCAAGCTTTTTTGTTAATATATCTATTTCATGAGATAGGTTTACATCATACTCCTGAGAAAATTTCTTTAATTCTATAATTTTATTTTCAAGCTCTATAATTGGCCTTTCAAAGTCTAGATTATCGTTCATCAATCTCACCACCTGATGAATGAATATTTAAAATCTGATATAATGTAGCCTTCATATCTTTTCTAGGAACGATTTTATCTATAAAACCTTTTTCTAATAAAAACTCTGCTCTTTGAAAGCCTTCTGGTAGCTTTTGCTTAATAGTTTGTTCAATAACCCTAGGGCCAGCAAATGCAATTAATGCCTCAGGCTCAGCAATGATTATATCTCCTAACATTGCAAAGCTAGCAGTTACTCCTCCTGTTGTGGGATTTGTTAAGACAGAAATATATAGTAGCCCTTCATCTGATAATCTTCCTAGGGCAGCTGAAGTTTTAACCATTTGCATAAGAGATAGTATGCCTTCCTGCATCCTTGCACCTCCAGATGCAGAAACTATAATAACTGGTAATCTCTTTTCAATTGCCTTTTCTATGGCTCTCGTAATCTTTTCTCCAACTACAGATCCCATGCTTCCCATCATGAAGTTAGGATCCATAACACATATCACACAGTCTTCATCCATTATTTTTCCTTCACCAGTAATAACAGCTTCTTTTTCTCCTGTCTTTTTTATTGCCGTATTTACTTTTTCATTATATTCAGGAAAATCTAGTGGATTAACTGTTTTCATGTATATATCATATTCTATAAATGTATTATTATCTATAAGCTCATTTATTCTCTCTCTTGCACTAACTCTAACCTGTTTACTTTGCCTATTAGTATCTATGTTATTCTTTAAATCCTCTAATTTATAAAGTGCTTTTTCATTATTATCATTCTTGTATAGTGTTATAGTTGCATATTTCTTTTTTTGAAAGAGATCTTTAATCACTGACATCTCTCCTCTCTGCTATGACTCATCATTAAATATTTCTCTTTCTATAAACGAAGTATCTATTTTATTAGCTATAAATCTTTTATTATTTATTATTTTCTTTTGAAACTCAATATTTGTCTCTATTCCTGTAATTGTCATTTCGTCTAAGGCTCTTCTCATTCTGCTAATGGCCTCATCTCTGTCCTTTCCCCATACAATTAATTTTCCTATCATGGAATCATAAGTAGGGGGAATTGGATAGCCACTATAGACATGACTATCCAACCTAACACAGTATCCTCCAGGTGGAAAGAATCCTTCTATCTGACCTGGAGAGGGTCTGAAATTTGCTTTAGGATCTTCTGCATTTATTCTACATTCAATTGCATGCCCATTTATATTAATTTGATCCTGAGTAATATCTAGCCTTTCTCCATATCCTATTTTTATCTGCTCCTTTATCAGGTCTACTCCAGTAATAAGCTCCGTCACAGGATGCTCCACCTGTATTCTTGTGTTCATCTCTAGAAAGTAAAAGTTATTGTATTTGTCTAATAAAAATTCTATGGTTCCTGCGTTTTCGTAGTTTACAGCTTTAGCAGCTTTTATTGCTGCTTCTCCCATCTTGTTTCTTAAGTCATAGTCCATTACCACACATGGGGCCTCTTCTAGTACCTTTTGATTTCTTCTTTGAAGGGAACAGTCTCTTTCCCCAAGATGAACTACATTACCATAAGAGTCTCCTAGAATTTGAAATTCAATATGCCTAGGCTCTTCAATGAATTTTTCTACATACATAGCATCATCATTAAAGGCAGCTAAAGCCTCTGATTTTGCCATGTTAAATTTGTCTACAAACACATCCTCATTTTGAACAAGTCTCATTCCTCTTCCACCACCACCGCTGGCGGCCTTAACCATAACTGGAAACCCTATTTCCTTAGCTATAAATAATGCTTCCAGTGGGTCGTTTGTAGCACTTTCTGAGCCTGGAACTACAGGCACCCCTGCATCTATCATGGTCTTTCTGGCTTGAGATTTGTTCCCCATTTTTTCTATATGCTCTTTTCTAGGACCAATGAATTTAATACCATTAGCTTCACAGGCGTCTACTAGGTCTGGATTTTCTGAAAGAAACCCATATCCAGGATGTATGGCTTCAGATTTTGTAACTAGTGCTGCACTTATAATATTATCTATATTTAAATAGCTTTTCTTTGATGGTGCAGGTCCTATACATATTGCCTCATCTGCCATATGAACATGGACAGAATCTTTATCTATTTCAGAATATATTGCCACAGTCCTTATGCCCATTTCTTTACATGTTCTAATAATTCTAACTGCAATCTCACCTCTATTGGCAATGAGTATTTTTCTAAACATATTAGGACCTCCTTATCCTTATTAAAGGCTGTCCATACTCTACTATATCTTCATTGTTTACTAATATCTCAATAATTTCTCCTGAAGTTTCGCATTCTATTTCATTCATTATTTTCATAGCTTCAATAATGCATAAAGTTTGACCTTGCTCCACTTTGTCTCCAACCTTTACAAAGGGCTCTGATTCAGGGCTAGGACTGCTATAAAAAGTGCCTACAATAGGAGATTTTACGTTGTAGATGCTATCATCTTGATTAAAACTCTTACCATTTTCTTTATTGTCAGAGCTGTCGCTCTTTAACTCCATAGAATTTTCTAAGTCACTATTTTTTTCTATGCTAGCCATATCCTTATTGTCTTTACTTATCTTTTTGCTAACTCTTCCTTCACCTTTTGTTATCATGATTCTTATGTCGCTTTTTTCTATTTCAACCTTTTCTATATTTGTCTTGTCTATAGCTACAATCAAGTCTTTGATATCTTTTATATCCACCAGTATCCCACTCCTTATTTTAATATCGGCTATTAGTACCTAGTACTATTATTTAATATTATAACATAATCTTAGTATGTAATGCAATTATTAAACTATAAAATCATTTAGCGAAAATCTTCTACTTAGTATCAGATAAACAGAAAATAAAAAACCTCTTATATATAAGAGGCTCTTTATAATCCATTATATTAATCTCTCATTTTCATTATCTGAACCAATTCTTTTGTTTTTTCTAAGGAGATTTCTCCAAATGGAGACTTGTTCTCTCTTACTGCCGTTCCAAAATGATAGTCTCTTGCATTGGTTTTTTCCATAATAACCGCTATGTTTTGAAGGTTAAGCCCTCCCCCTAGAATTATATTTATATGGCTTGCACTTGATATCATCTTCTTAATAACTTCAATATTATTCTCTATATTCCCTTTCCCTCCTGCTGTAAGTACATTTGTGATTTGAGGGTATTTTGATAATATTTTTATTCCCCTTGGAGGATCAGCCAGCTCATCTATAGCTTTATGAAAAGTTACATCTAACCCATTGCATACTGAAAGCAGCTCTGATAGATGTTCTTCACAGATTTCATTGTTTTCATTTAACACTCCTAGTACTACTCCATTTGCTTTTAAAGATTTAGCCACTAGAATGTCTTCCTTCATTAACTGTATTTCTTCATATGTATAGATAAAAGATTTTGCATGTGGTCTTATCATTACATTGACTGGTATCTTTACTGATTGGACTACATTTTTAATTAATGCGTAGCTTGGAGTAAGTCCTCCCTCTGTTAATGCGCTTACTAATTCAATTCTACTAGCTCCTGATTTTTCAATTCTTATCGCATCCTCGATAGTAGTTGCTATTATCTCCAGCATTTGTATTCCCCCAAATATCTAAATTGTATGCAGAATAAGAAAATCTCATATACTGAATTCTATTTATTTGTCCTTTGCCTGTACCTTATATTGTTGATAAATAGTTGTATTTCCAGACTTGTTAGCTATATATAGCTTTGGACCTTCCTTATGAGTAGCTACCGCAAACGTAAACTCAACATTTGTACCCACTCCCCACTCACCTTCTCTGTTCATACAGACTATTGAGATGGCACCTGCCTTGCCTCTTCTCTTCTCTAGTACTTGACTAAATTCATACACCACTTTTTCTGCTGCCTTCTGTGGATGTAATCCCTCTTTCATTAGCCTAACAACTTCATATGACATACAGCCCTTCATTATATCTTCTCCAAGACCAGTAGCTACTGCTCCTCCTATTTCACTGTCTCCATAGAAGCCTGAGCCTGGAATTGGAGAATCCCCTACCCTTCCTCTTCTTTTCATAAACAATCCGCTAGTAGAAGTACCCGTTACTAAGTTTTTGCTTTTATCAATACATACCATTCCAACAGTATCATGTCCATCATAAGGGCTTAGATTTTTATCTTTCATTTCTATTTTTCTTTTTTCCCAGGCTTTTTTTGCTTCATCTGTAAGCATATCTTTTCTTTCAAATCCTTTTTCCTGAGCATATTCCTCTGCTCCAGTGCCTACTAAAAAAATATTGAACCTTTCTTTACTAAGGCTTCTGGCAATGGATATAGGGTTTTTAAAGTTTTTAATCCCACATACTGCTCCTACAGAAAGAGTACTACCATCCATAAAAGCTGCGTCTAATTCAACCTCACATTTTTCGTTTGGCAATCCTCCATATCCTACTGATGTGTAAAGTGGGTTATCCTCTACAATTTTAATTGCCTCCTCTATAGAATCAGCTGAACTTAATCCTTTTTGAAGCATAAGGGAGGCTTGGCTTACCCCTTCATAAGCCATCTCCCAGGTTGCAATGATTCCCCAGCTCATAAATATCAACTCCTTATCATTTCATTAACATTATTTATTATCTAATATCATTATCTCCCTAAAGCTGTATCTTGTCCATAAGTAGATTAGCAAACTCTATTTCTGCAAGTCTCCTATGTAGTAGCTACGAAATCCTTCTATGTGAGATAGGGTCCTTCTCTTGCCTCCAGCATAGCAAAAAAGGACTCTTTAGAAGCCCTCTTTTGTATTCTATATATTATTTTCTATTTAAAATTAAGTTTAAAACTATACCTACTATTGCTGCAAAGCTTAGTCCTGATATTTTAACTGCTTCACTTACAGGTATTCCTATAGTTATTCCAAATTTCTTCTCTATAATTCCACTTCCAAGACCTAAGATTAATATTACTGACATAACTATTATGTTCTTTACATTGAACTCTACTTTGCTGTTTTTTATGGTCTTAACCCCTATTATAGAAATCATGCTAAAGAGCATTAAGCTAATGCCACCCATTACTGCTGCTGGTATAGAAGTCAATAATGCGCCTACCTTTGATACTAAACCTAAGCCTATGGCAAAGACTGCTGCTAATCTCAGTATTGAAGGATCATAGTTCTTAGTTAAAGCAAGTACTCCTGTATTTTCCCCATAAGTTGTATTTGCAGGTCCCCCAATAAATGCTGCAACCATTGTTGCTAATCCGTCTCCTAAAAGCGTTCTATTTAAGCCTGGGTCTTCGATGAAGTTTTTCCCTACTACTTGTCCGTTAGTAGTTATATCTCCTAAGTGCTCCATAAATACTGCTAATACTACTGGTGCAATTATTGCTATGGCACCTAAATCAAATTTAGGGAAGCTAAATTCAGGCAGTGCTACTAATGAAGCCTCTTTTACTACATCTACATTAACTATTCCGAGCCTTAAAGATACTAGATATCCTGTGATTACCCCAATTAATATAGCAAGCTGTTTAATAAAGCCTTTGCCTTTAAAGTTGATTAGTAGCGCTACTCCTAGTGTTATACCAGCTACTAACATGTTTTCTCCTGCCATTCCAAATGCAGTTGGTATTAAGTTTAATCCTATTACCATTATCATAGGCCCTACTACTTGTGGTGAAAGAACTTTTTGAATTTTCTCTACTCCAATCTTTTTGATTAAAAGAGACATTATAACATAAATCAATCCTGCTACTACCATTCCACCTTGGGCATACGCCAAATCACCATTATATAATTCTTTAACTGTTAGTATCAATGGAATAAATGCAAAGGATGAGCCTAGAAAGGCAGGTACCTTTCCTTTAGTACATAGATGGAATATTAATGTACCTACTCCAGCTGTAAACAATGCTACGGATGGGCTAAAGCCTGTTAGTATTGGAACTAGTACTGTAGCACCAAACATTGCAATTAAGTGCTGCATGGCTAATATAACCTTTTTTGAATTTGCTAGTAAGTTATCTGATAATCTTGTTTGTTCCTTGTTTTTCATCACATTTTCAACCATTTTAAGAAACCTCCTCTTATATTATTAGGAGAGTTTTCTCTCCTTTTCAGCCTCTCAGTGCTGATTTAAAGGCATGCTATGATTGCAATTAATCGGGTTAGGTCATAAAAAAAACTTCTTGCGAGGCGCAAGAAGTTATATGCATATAAAATATATACTTATCCCTATCACAATCTTGCCAGCCTCTCTGGACTGAGTTAAAGATTCTATATTATCTTTTGTTCTTAATTATTCTACCAGCTACTTAAAACATATGCAACAAGAATATAAAGGATTAAAAGGAACTAAATTCCTAACAAAGCGGTAGCAGCAGTAAAATATATTAAAAGTGCAAAAGCATCTACTATTGTTGTGATCAATGGACTAGCCATAATTGCAGGATCCATCTTAAGTTTTTTAGCTAATATAGGCAATACTCCCCCTACTACCTTCGCAATAACTACAGTAAAGAATAAGCTTATGCAAATAGCTAATGATATATAAAAGTCTGTTTTTTCAAGCAAGAAAATTCTTAGGAAATTAACAATTGCTAATGTTATACCTACAACAATACTTACTCGCAATTCCTTCCATATAACCTTTAGTATATCCTTTGCCTTAATCTCACCTAGAGCTAATCCACGTATAACAAGAGTAGATGATTGTGAACCAGCATTCCCCCCTGTATCCATTAGCATGGGTATAAATGCCGCCAATACTACTACTGATTGGAGTACGTCTTCAAATTTTTTTATAATATTTCCAGTAAAGGTGGCTGAAATCATAAGAACTAAAAGCCACATAACTCTATGTTTAGCTAAAGAAAACACACTTGTTTTGAGATACTCCTCTTCAGATGGTACCATAGCAGCCATCTTTTGAAAGTCTTCTGTGTTTTCCTGCTCTATAATATCTACTATATCATCAATTGTAATGATACCTACGAGTCTGTTTTCATTGTCTACTACAGGCATAGAGGTAAAATCATATTTTCTAAATGTATCTGCTACATCCTCTTGATCTTCAAGAGTATGCACATATATTACATTTTCGTCCATTATATCGTTTATTATGGTATCATCATCATTTAAAATCAATTGTCTTATGGATATAACACCTTCAAGTCTCCTGTTTTTATCCATAACATAACAGGTGTTTATAGTCTCTTTATCTATACCTGTTTTTCTAATATGCTCCAAAGCTTCTTTGACGGTCATTTTCTTTTTTAGGTCTACGTACTCTATAGTCATAATACTTCCAGCAGAGTTTTCAGGATATTTTAAAAACTGATTTATCAATGCTCTTGTATTTTCATCTGTATTTTTAAGGACTTTTTTTACTACATTTGCAGGAAGTTCTTCTAAGAAGTCAATTGTATCGTCTAAAAATAGTTCATTTATAATATTCTTTATCTCTTTATCAGTTATAGATTCAATAATATACCTCTGTTTCTCATATGACAAATAGGAAAACACATCAGCTGATATATCTTTTGGCAAGATTCTAAATATAATAAGCATCTTTTCCTGATTTGTCTCATCTAGGAGCTGTGCTATATCCACTACATTCATGTCAATTAGTTCGTTTCTAGCTTGCATGAGTTTATTTTCTCTAATTAGTTCTAAAACCTTTTCCATGTTTTGTTCCTCCTTCTTTTACGGTAGAGGAAACAGTCACAGCGATAAAATGGTGAATTCCTCTACCTTATTATTCAATTTTCTTGCAAAACTATTCCCGTACGGATCAGAATCCACCGCTTATCACCTCTTTGTACATTATTTTACATAAAGCTCTGCAATTATTATTTCTGGTCTATTGAAAATGCGCTGGGGTATTATACTATTTCCTAATCCTCTGCTTATTATCATAGTAGTATTCTCCATATTATGAATGCCAGATGTGTACTTAGGAAAAAAGCCTTGATTAGGAACTACTAACCCTCCTAAAAAAGGAATCCTAAATTGGCCTCCATGTGCATGACCACTAAATACTAAATCAAAGCCATAAGCTGCATAAGCCTCTATTTTTTCAGGTCTATGAGATAGCAATATTTTAAAGCTATTTTCATCTAGGTCATTTTGGACTTCTTGCAAATATTTATCTATTACAATAGGCTCCCTATATCTTATTCCAGTATAAGGATCATCGACACCTGCAATAATAATACTTTGACCTTCTATATCTATCTCTTCCCAGCTATTTCTTAGGACTCCAACACCAGCATTTATAAGTTGCTTTTCTAGAGAATTAAATTTACCTGAACGCAATTCATGATTACCAGTTACATAATACACAGGAGCAATTTCAACTGCTTCATTTATAAATTGCATTGCTATATATTCATTATACCGCCTACTATCTATTAAGTCACCTGTAATTATTATAATATCTGGTTTCTCGTCTTTTATTTGTTTTATTAAATACTGTTGTTCTTTTCCAAAAGACTTGTTATGCAAATCTGATATGTGTACAATCCTAAATCCTTCAAAATTCTTTGGAAGTCCTTGAAAACTAACCTTTAGTCTAGTTTTTGAAATCCAGTTATTCTGTAGATAAAAAAATATTATAAGACCTATAATAATTACTAATATTATAGTAATTAACTTAATACTTATATTAATTTTGCTTATGAGCATAGGTATCTCTCCTTAGTTTGAAAACAAGCATCAAGTTCTTAAGTAGTTGGTACACATGTTATGATACCATAATGGAATGACAAAAGACTAGAGAAACATTCAAAAAAATTTAGGTGCCCATCGGGCACCCTTTTAAAGCATTGAAGCAAATTCTTTTCCAAATTCTCTAGCCTTTGTTTTTGCCTCTTCATTAGGATTCCATTGAGCTCTTATTCCGTCATTTACTACTTCAAAACCAGCTTTTTTAAGCTCTTCCGTTATTATTTTTACACTTTCTCCACCCCAACCATAGCATCCAAAGGCTGCAGCTTTTTTATTTTTAAATGAAAGGCCTTTTATCATCTCTAATATACCTGCTGCACCATGTAATATTCCTTTGTTGATAGTTGGACTACCTACTAGAATTGCCTTTGACTTAAACACTTCTGTTAATATATCATTCTTATCTGATCTTGATATGTTATACAACTTCACTGTAACCTTATCATCCACTGATTTTATTCCTTCTGCAATGGCCTCTCCAAGTCTTCTAGTTCCTTCCCACATAGTGTCATATAGCAAAGTTATTTGGTTTTCCTGATAATTATTAGCCCACTCTATGTATTTTTCTATTATCTGCGTAGGGTTATCCCTCCATATGATACCATGACTTGTACATATCATGTTTACAGGTAGATTAAAGCTTAATACCTCTTCTATCTTTTTCTTAACTAAAGGACTAAATGGAGTTAATATATTCCCATAATATTTAATTGCTTCATTATATAGCTCATTTTGGTCCGCTAAATCATTGAATAAGTGCTCACTTGCATAGTGTTGCCCAAAAGCATCATTACTAAATAATATATTTTCTCCTGTCATATAGGTAAACATACTGTCAGGCCAGTGAAGCATTCTCGCCTCAACAAAAATTAACTTGCTTTCACCTAAATCTAACTCATCCCCTGTTTTTACCTCAACAAAATTCCAATCCTGATGATAATGACCTTTGAGAGATTTTACTCCATTAGAAGTACAATAAATAGGTGTATCGGGTATTTCCTTCATAAGTTCTAAGAGTGCACCACTATGGTCTATCTCACCGTGGTTAATTACTATGTAGTCAATTTCTTTTAAGTCAATTTCTTTTTTTAGGTTTGCAACAAATTCCTTAGCATACGGAAGCCAAACTGTGTCAATAAGAACATTCTTTTTATCACGTATTAAGTATGCATTATAGGATGAACCTTTATGAGTTGATAATTCCTCTCCGTGAAAAGTTCTAAGCTCCCAGTCAATTTTCCCTATCCATGTTACCTTATCAGTAATTTTGCGCCCCATAACATACCTCCCAATTTTTTTGTTTTGCAAAAATATAGGTTAAAACCATAGAGCATTGAAGTACTATATATAGTCTGTATCTAAATAATTAATTATATTCTAGTTCTAAGCCTGTTATATTAATCTCTCATTTTATACCCAATTATATGAAATTAAAACTAATCAGGTTAGGTCATAAAAAACTCTAGAAAGAATATCCTTTCTAGAGTTTATAGATCTATTTGTTATGTTAGTATTCTCAATTTTTCTATTCTATTTTTGTTTACGGTTTCCGCAATAAACTTTACATTTTCGTATTCTACAGCTTCTCCAGCCTCTGGTAGTCTTCCGAGGACTCCCATTACAAATCCCCCTATAGAATCAAAATCTTCTGATTCTATACTTGTCCCTATCATTTCATTTACTTCTTCTATTCTAATACTACCATAGACTAGGTATTCGTCTTCTTTTATTACTTGGATTTCATCAATTTGCTTATCGTATTCATCTTCTATATCGCCAACAATTTCTTCAATTAAATCTTCTATAGTAACAAGTCCTTCAGTTCCACCATATTCATCTAATACAATTGCCATATGAACTCTATTTGTTCTCATTTCTTCAAATAGTTCTGTGGTTGGCTTAAACTCATAAGTAAAATAAGGTTCTCTCATGTATTTTCTAAGGTCAAATTCGTCTTTACTATCTTCTAAAAATAGTAAATCTTTAACATACAAGATCCCAATCATGTTATCTGTCGTATTTTCATATACCGGAATCCTAGAAAATTGCTCCTGTTTAAATATATTTAAAACATCCCAATAGGATGAATCAACTTCTACTGCAACCATGTCTGTTCTAGTGGTCATGACATCTCTAACTTGAGAGTCCTTAAACTCAAACACATTATAAATCATATCTCTTTCTTCGCCTTCTAAAAGCCCCTCTTCATGCCCCACACTAACTATGGTTCTTAATTCTTCTTCTGTAATGAAAGGTTGATTCCCTTCTACTTTCCCACCTAATAATCTTATTATAAGATTTGTTAAACGAGTTAAAAATACTACTATTGGATTAAGTATTATTGTTATAGCATAAACAAATTTAGCTAACCTTAATGAGAATTTTTCAGAATTTTGAGCTGCCATTGATTTCGGAGTAATTTCTGCAAATATGAGCACTAGTAGTGTCATCACTCCCGTTGCAATACCTACTCCCTTGTTTCCATAGACATCAATAGCTATGGATGTAGCTAAAGCTGATGCTCCTATATTAACTACATTGTTCCCAATCAATATAGCGCTTAATAGCTTGTTAGGATTCTTAACTAACTTTTCAATAGTAATAGCTCCTTTAACATTGTCTTCAACCATTTTTCTAATTCTGATTTTACTTAAAGTCATTAATGCTGTTTCTGAAGCAGAAAAAACTGCAGACAGCATTAAGCAAATAACTAGAAGAATAGTCTTCCACATGGCCTCAGGATCCAAATCAAATCACACTCCTAAATTATATATATTTAATTAAATACTATTATACTGTATAATTGATGTAATTTCTATAAGAAAATAGTGTTTTAAAAATTATTTTAAAATTCAAAAGATAGTTTTACAACCTAACTTTTTCCCTTTATAATAAATACTAATAAAGAAAATTAGAATAAAATAAGGAGTAGAAAAAATAAAATGGATAGTAAAAAATATTTTTATCCCTTAGTCAATATTAGCTTAACATTAGTAATAATACTTCTTTTTTCTAAATTAAGCAGATTCTTTTCACCACTATTTCATGCTTTAAAAATATTTGTAACACCAATTATTATAGCGGTTTTTCTATACTATGTATTGAGACCTATAATTAGAAGATTAGAAAAAATAAAAATAAATAAGGGTTTTCTAGTTCTAGCAGTGATTTTGACCTTTCTTTTTTTATTGACTGTTTTAATTGTTAATGGCGGCTCAGTACTTAAAGAACAATTTGAAAATTCTCTTTTAGCAAGTATTGATAAAAATTTTGATCTAAAAAAATTCTTAAACGATAAAATAAGTATATTACCTGACGATATTGACATAACTAATAAGCTAATAAGTGGAGTTCAAGGACTACTTTCAAAAATAAGCACTAATATATCAGGAGTATTCTCTCAAATCGGTGACATAGGAACTCAAATTATTCTTGTTCCATTTGTGTTATTTTACTTATTAAAAGATGATAGAATTTTTTCAAAAAAATTCTCATCATTTTTGCCAAAACCATACAAAAAACATATTGTATCTACTTTATCTGATTTAGATGAAATACTTTCTATTTATATTTCTGGTCAAATTATAGTAACTCTTATTATTGGCTCTCTTATGTTTATTGGATACCTGATAATAGGGTTACCAAATGCTTTGTTAATGGGACTATTTGCTATGGTGACCTCAGTTATTCCTTTTATAGGTCCTTTCTTAGGAATACTACCAGCACTATTTATAGGGCTAACTATACATTGGACTATGCTATTAAAAATAATAATCGTAGCAGTTTTAGTCCAACAAATAGAAGGGAACCTTATAACGCCTAATATCATGAAAAGCAAGCTCAATATCCATCCTTTATTAGTAATGCTTATAGTCATTGCCAGTGTAAATCTTTTTGGAATATTAGGAGCTTTTATTGGAGTACCACTTTACCTTATATTAACTACAATAGCTAAAGCACTCTATAGTATATCTAAGGAAAAAAGGGCAAATGTAAGTAAAAAGGCTAGTCTTTAGTATTGACTAGCTTTTTTCCATTATCTTATGGATTTTATTATTAATTTCTTCAATATTAATTGCATCTATTTTATCATCAGTTAAGTTGTACTTTTCCTTAAGTTTTAATATTCTATATACACTTTCATTTAATCTTTCCTCTGATATGGTTTCATTTATCAGTGCTTCTTTTATGGAGTTTATTACTACTAGACTATTTTCAAAGCCATGTGCTACTAAAACAATATCACATCCAGCATCTATTGCTTTTATGGCTGCATCTCCAACTTCATAATTTTCTACTATGGCTCCCATTGTCATATCGTCTGATACAACTACTCCTTCAAACCCTAAGTCCTTCCTTAATAAATCAGTAATAATGACTTTCGATAAGGATGAAGGGTAATCAGGGTCTATTTTATTCAATAGAATATGGGCAACCATAACTGCGTCTGCATCATTTTCTATTGCCTTCTTAAATGGAACCAGTTCAAAATCTTTAAGTCTTTCTAAATCGTGGTCTATAGTAGGTAGTCCTATGTGAGAATCTACGGACGTATCTCCATGACCCGGAAAGTGCTTTACAACTGAAATAACGCCTTTAGATTGTATGCCTTTCATGGTCTGTATTCCCAAATCACTTACAGTTTCCAAATCTGAGCCAAATGCTCTATCTCCTATTACTGGATTTTTAGGATTGCTATTTATATCTAAAACAGGAGCAAAATTCATATTAAATCCAAACATTTTAAGTTCTTCTCCTAATGTAGCTCCAATACTATAGGAAAGCTCTTTATCATTTAATTGGCCTATTTCCTCGCTCGTAGGGAGTTTTCTAATTTCCTTTGGCATTCTACTAACTCTCCCACCTTCCTCATCTACTGAAATAAAGATAGGTATTCTATTTTTAGAGTTAGTTTCCTTTATGGAGTTAATCAGAGCCAAAAGCTGTTCAGAGTTTTCTACATTCTTGCCAAATATGATAACTCCTCCAACAAGATGCTCCTCAATCATTTTTCTTGAGTTCTCATCTAAATTATAGCCTTCAAGTCCAACTAATATCATTTGGCCAATCTTTTCCTCAATAGACATTTCCTCAATTTGCTCCTTTATTGGATCAATCTCATCAGCTGGAGTATTCCCTTCTTCTTTATCATAAATACTTTCAGAATTAGGCAACCCATCTTCTACTGAGTTTTTCCCTTCATCTAACCTAGAACATCCTAATAATAAAATTAAAATCAGTGAAAAAGCTATGTATATGTAAATTTTGTTTTTTTTCATAATCATTCATCCTTTATAGTTTTGCTAGACACAAGATATTCTAACTATTATTCTCATTTTCTTAGAAAATAACCTACTATATATAGTATCCAAATATGTGATGGATAAAAACCATAAAAGAAATATTTTAAGCTTCTTCCCTTTTCACCATTATATAATAGTATAAAAGGAAGAGAAAATACCATCATCCACTGATAATTTATTAAAAATAGATTTTCATAAGAAAAATCTCCAAGGATAAATATGCTGGATAATGCTATATATGATATAGAAAGAAGTAACTTATTGTCCCTGAAAAAATAGAATATAAGAGCCATTCCTATGCCCAAAAAAGAAGCCTCTGTAAATAAGGCTAAAAATCCAATTCCTATGGCATAAATAGTTAGCTTACTTTTAACTTTTCTATCCTCAGCATTTTTTATAAGATCAATCATATATAAAAGAGCAAAGCAAGTACCCAGTGAAAAAAATATATTATTAGGAATGCTCTTTTCATATGGAAGTATTAGCTCTAAGAGCCACGAACCACCAAACATAATAAATCCCCAAGTAAATAGCCTTTTCATATAATTCCATCTATTACTTGTATGTATAAATCCTTCAACAAGCATAAAAAAGAAAATTGGTGCAACGATTCTACCTAAGTAGCGAAACCAAATAGGAGTATCAGGTATAAATTGCCCTATATGATCCAATAGCATTAATATGGTCATAATCATCTTAAGTTGAAACCCATTAAATATTTTAATTTTCATAAGTCACCTCTAATGTTTTATTCTAAAAATATAAGTATAGATATGCAAATATACTATATAACTTTATAACTTTAATTTATGTAGCAGTCAAAGTAAAAACACATACATTTAGAAGTCTTATCTAATAAGTAAGAAGTAACCCCTATGATGTTTACTTTTCTGCTTTTTCATACTTACTTAGATACAAAGATACATAAAGCCCAACTATAAACAAACCTAAACCTATTAAATATCTAGAATCCAACTGGAATCCAGGAAATATAGGAATAATTGAACCTATGACAAAGCCTAATACTGCATAATTTGTATATCCAAAGGCTCTTTTAAATAGCCAGCTAATTAGCCTAGCAAATAAAACAATGCTAAGTACAAAACCAATACCTAAAGGAAAGAGAATTTGTATATTAATACTTGCTATACTATCAAGTACCAACTCATATGCACCTATATACATCAATATAAATGAAGCACTTACACCAGGTATTATGGTTCCAAAGCCTATAATAGAACCATATATAATTAGATGAAGTATTCCATCACCACTATTAGGAATTATATTCATTACTTTCCCTTCTAAAACAGAAAATACAACAGCAATTCCTAAGGTTATTATAAATGGTATAAGATATGAATATTTAAAGCCTTTTTTATTAGCCTGCTTAAATAAAGTTGGGAATGTCCCTATTATAAGTCCTATAAAGAGATATTTAACCTCAATATTATAATTTTTGAACAAATAATTTATAAGTCTACTAAATACTAATATCCCAAATCCCCCACCTAGTGCTATAGGAAAAAAAAATACTACATTCTCTTTAAAACTCTTAAAAACATGAGCAATTGCATCTGTAATTCTCTCATATATGCCAAATATCACTGCAAGAGTACCTCCACTTACACCTGGTGCAATAGCTCCTACACTTAATGCCATCCCTTTCAAAAATCCTATTAGAAATTTCATAAAACCTCCCCCTTATTGCATATTACTATGCCTATTAATACCTATACATTACTATGTGATTATGAATTTACCTATATGTTTTTATGCTTTTCTATAGCTATTATTGAAATCACACAATATATTAGTAACCATAAACATATAATAATACTTCATTTTTTATTATAATTATATTATCACACTCACAATAATCCTACTATATAATCTTAAATACCAAATATAAAACCTCTTAGTCTATCCCACTAATGGAGAAAGAGTCTAAGAGGTTACACTAATTTAATTACTTACTTAATACATCTATAAAAGACTGAGTAACATAAGTTTTCCCACTGGTTAATTCTGGTGCTTGTTCAAGTCTACCAAGGCTCTTGTTATATCCATACTCTTCCTTGCCTATAGTCAGTATAAATGAAACATTACCTTTTCTTAAAATCACGCTTCTATTTTCATTATTCCATTCAACTTCATACCCTAAATGTTCAGCTATTTTTCTTAAAGGTACCATTACAACCTCATCTTTTTTATAGCTATCAGATTTAATTATCTCAGCAATCTCATCTATTAAGCTACTTTCATCTGTGACTTCATCAGCCTCGTCTGTAGTTACTATATCCTCGGCAAATTCTTTTTTAAGTACTATTATCTTACTTGGGTTAGTCTGTGCAGGAATACTTTTAGTAGTGATTGTATAGAAAACTACTAAATCCTGGTTATGTAACTCCTCTTCCTTACACTCTTCTCCCTTCTGATCTGTTATAATAGTATCTTCTGATATATTAAGCTTTAGAAAATTGTCTACACTTACTAATTCCTCATTGAAATTAGAGTGCTTTATAAAGGCCCTTTCTTCTTCATCTTTTATAATAACTAACTCTGGATTAATTCTAGGAGGATATATCATTATCATCGGCATGTCTTTCCTATAGTAGCCTGTAAGCTTTTGACCTTCTTTTAATTCTGAACTTTTAATGGTCTCTCCTGTTCCTTGGTCTACAATCATAGTTTCTTCTGATAAACTAAATACTCCAATAATTTCATCTGTATTTCCATCTGTTAGTGAGACAAATAAATACCCTTCCTGTGCCTTAATTTCCTTAATTGAACCTTCAAAGGTTATATAATTTATCTTCTCTTCCCATGAGTCAATTGCTGATATAGTCTTATATTCAGATAGCAAGGAACTTTCCTCCATAGCTATTGGCTCTTCAACTATTGAAGTGGCATATATTGGCGTAATACCTGATGAGATTACTAGAGCTAGAGATAGTGCTCTAACTATTTTTACTGGTCTTTTCATATGAATTCTCCTTTCTTCTTATGTTCTTTACAATAGTTTGACGATAATATCAAAAGAAGGTTCCATAAAATAAAAAGAAAAGCTTCTATCAATACATTAAAAATCAACGAAGCTTTTCTATTCGTTTTATAAGGTAGAAATGTTATTTTCAATTTCTGCGAGAATGTTTGGGAAAATTTCAAGACTTCTTTTTAGAATTCCATTCATATAGGCAATGGTTATTCCATAATTGGTTATAGGGATATTTTGATCTAAAGCACATTTCATACGGTATTTAACTTCGCGCTCATTTAGCATACAACTACCACAGTGTATTATGAGCTTGTATCTAGATAAATTTTCAGGGAACTCTATGCCAGATGTAAATTCGAAATCAATCTGCTTTTTTGTGTAATTATTTATCCAGCTTGGTATTTTAACGGTTCCAATATCCTCACACTGCCTGTGATGCGTACATCCTTCAGAGATTAAAACTATATCTCCATCATTTAGTCTTTCAATTGTAGCAATTCCCTTTACAGCAGTTTCAAGTAAGCCTTTATATCTTGCCATTAAAATAGAAAAAGACGTTAGGGGTATATCATCAGGTGTGTCAGCGGAAACTTTTTTAAATACCTGGCTATCAGTAATAACTAAATCTGGTTTTTTATCTATTTTTCTAAGAACTTCGGGTAGTTCATGTTCTCTAACAACTATTGAAATTGCACCAGTTTCAAGAATATCACGTATTGTTTGCTGTTGTGGTAATATCAATCTTCCCTTTGGTGCTGCCCCATCAATAGGCGTAACAAGGACAACTAAATCCAAGGGTTGGATCAAATCTCCAACAATTCTCTTATTTGTTGCCTCAGTTATTGAAAGAGCTGCGATTTTCTCCTTCAATGCTTTTATTCCAATATTTTCTTTTGCACTGATGTATACTTCATTTTCCCCTATATTAGAAGGTATCTCAACAAGTTCACTTTTGTTATATGCTATCATATATCTAATGTTTTTTTCTTCAAATAGTTTTATAAGTTCATAGTCAACTTCTGTTTTGCCAATAGTCGCATCAATCACAAGTACTGCAATATCCGTCTTATTAAGCACTTGCTTTGCTTTTTTAATACGAAGTAATCCCAACTTTCCTTCATCATCAAAACCAGGAGTATCGATTATCATAACAGGTCCCAATGGAAGTAATTCCATTGATTTATACACAGGATCTGTGGTTGTACCTTTTATATCTGATACTACTGATATCTCTTGATCTGTCACTGCATTTAATACGCTCGATTTTCCTGCGTTACGCTTTCCAAAAAAACTAATGTGTATTCTATTTGCCGATGGAGTGTTATTAAGTCCCATATTAATCACCTATAATCTAAAGTCTCTTTGACCATTTTTAATATTTATTAGATTCTCATGAACTATCCTCTTTACCTTATCATTAGGTATATTTTCTATTTCCTTCTGGATAACTTTCTCACCTATTAACTTGGTTTCAGACGAAGCATAATCTTCTATATATTCTTTTAAAGTCATGAGTGCATTAGGATGGCAGCAGTTTTGAATCTGTCCACTTTTACTAAGGCTCATAAACCTATCTCCTGTTCTTCCTTCACGATAACACGCAGTACAAAAACTAGGAATATATCCTTTTTCCATAAGCCATCTCACTACTTCATCAAGTGTTCTTCTGTCACTTATTTCAAATTGCTCAGATTTTTCATTTTCAGGTTCAGGTTCACAATATCCACCTACACTGGTTTTAGACGCTCCACTTATTTGCGAAACACCAAGTCTAATAACCTTTTCTCTTACAGCTTGACTTTCCCTTGTAGAAATAATCATCCCAGTATAAGGAACAGATATACGAATACATGCACATATCTTTGCAAATATTTCATCACTGATGCTATTATCAAAAGCACTTGGATCAATATCATCTGCAGGCTTAATTCTTGGAACACTTATAGTATGCGGCCCTACTCCATATACTGCCTCAAGATGTTCAGCATGCATAAGAAGTGCAGCAAATTCGTACTTATATAGTTCGAGACCAAATAGAACTCCAAGACCTACATCGTCTATTCCACCTTCCATAGCTCTGTCCATAGCTTCAGTGTGATAAGCATAATCATGCTTAGGCCCTGTTGGATGAAGCTTCTCATAGCTCTCCTTATGATAGGTTTCCTGAAACAAGATATAGGTACCTATCCCAGCTTCCTTTAGCTTTCTGTAGTTCTCAACAGTTGTAGCTGCTATGTTAACATTGACACGACGAATGGCTCCATTTTTATGCTTAATACTGTAAATGGTGTCTATAGATTCTAGGATATATTCTATAGGATTTATTGATGGATGCTCTCCAGCTTCAATGGCAAGTCGTTTGTGTCCCATATCCATAAGTGCTACAACTTCACGAATGATATCTTCTTGAGTTAATTTTTTTCTAGCAATGTGTTTATTCTTTAGATGGTACGGGCAATAAACGCACCCGTTTATACAATAGTTTGATAGGTACAAAGGTGCAAATAGTACAATACGATTTCCATAAATGTCTCTTTTAATTTGTTCAGCAAGGGCATAAATTTCACTGATTTTCTCAGGTATCTCGCACGCTAGCAATACAGATGCTTCTCTGTGATTAAGTCCTCTACGAAGCTTTGCCTTTCCGATAATACTATCGATAAGCTCCATGTTATTTTTGTTTCTCTGGGCATACTCAAGTGTTTCTGATACCTCTTCATGACTTATAAATTCTTCTGCTCTTAATGACTTTGGATTATACATGATATCATCCTTTCTTTTGGGTCAGATTGTCTTCTTATAAAAGAAAGATTAACTTCCCCATTAGTAGATTAATTTTATATAGGTACACAGTCGCCTCTTGAGACAACTAATTTATATCCAATACTCTCTATACGATTTTGCAAACATATCCTACACTCTGCAGCTTCGTCCCCAGTACATATTTTATTATCGTAGAGCAAGTACTTCTCCCTGACTTCAGTAGGTGAAAGATTTGGCATTACAACATTTGCACCAGACAAAATTCCAAGCTCTCTTCCCTTAGGATGGATAGTTCCTAAAGCAGTAGTTGCAGGAATAAGGGCATTAGGTAGCATAAGGCGTATAATGCCTATGAGAAACAATGTAAGTTCTAATGTCCCAGCAGTTTTATCTGCAAAAGGTGTGTCTTTGTGAGGTATAAAAGGCCCTATTCCTATCATATGTGGAGTTAGATTTTTAATAAAAAGCAAGTCTTCAACAATACAATCTGTAGCTTGATAAGGAGAACCTACCATAAAGCCACATCCCACTTGATAACCTATTTCCTTAAGATTATAAAGACACTGCTTCCTGCTTTCAAGTGAAAGATTACTAGGATGAAGCTTTGAATAGTGTATGTAATTTGCTGTTTCATGACGAAGCAGATATCTGTCAGCTCCTGAGTCAAAAAACATCTTATAACTTTCATAGCTTTTTTCACCTATGGAAAGAGTAACAGCACAATCAGGATACTTTGCTTTAATCGTGCTTACAATATCAGCAATGATCTCATCCTTATAATAATTATCCTCGCCACCTTGAAGCACAAAGGTACGAAAGCCTAGATCATATCCAGTATCACAGCAATTTAGTATTTGCTTTTTATCAAGACGGTATCTATCAGCATTACTGTTACTTCTTCTAATCCCACAATAATAGCAGTCATTTTTGCAATAGTTAGTAAATTCAATTAGTCCACGCATATAGACATCATGTCCATAATATTGAATTCGTACTTGTCTTGCCTTTTCAAATAAATAGTCTGATAACCCTTTATTACGATTTTCAATTAATAATAGTAGTTCATCACGAGATAAGTTATGCTCATAGTAAAGCTTATCAATTAAATCTTTCATGACTTTATCCCTACTTCTGTTGTAATATTTGAGTAAGCAGTTTTGGCACTAATTCCATTTAATCTTCCTATTTTACCAGCCAAAGCACTTATTATATCCTGTGGAGCATCAATAGCAATACTTATAATATTAATTTTTTTTTCACGATAAGGAATACCCATTCTTCCAACTATGTATTCACCATATTCATGCAGAAGTGAATTAAGCTTTTCAACTGATTCCTTTTTTTCAACTATTATTCCTATTACCGCCACTCTTGTATCCATATTCATATCCTCCAAGTAATCTATA
>NZ_FMDO01000055.1 GCF_900095305.1 Proteiniborus sp. DW1
AAATCTGCTTGTCAATAGTTTTTTAAGTTTTTTTGTTTTTATTTTTTCTTGTCGTTTGGTGACGACTTATTTACTATAACACATATTAAAGTATTAGTCAACATGTTTTTTTGCTTCTTATTTTTTATACTTTCTTGAGTTAGATTTTAATCTTAACACAATATTTGTATTGTGTCAACTAGGAATTTCATAATGAAAAGTTTCTATCGAAATATTATAAACTAAGAAAACCTATATTAAAACTCATTAACTAAAGTTTCTCTTATTTTTATATAATAGCCTGAAAGTAGAACTTTCATGCTCGTTATAAAAAACAAACACATATGATGTATCTGCAATATCATATGTGTTTGAATATCCATAATTATATTGTTTCATTGTTAGTATGATAGTGACTAAAAATACTCTTATTTCTCTATTGGCTTCATCGTAGGGAATAGTATTATGTCTCTAATAGATGCTGAATTAGTAAGTAGCATTATTAATCTATCTACACCTATTCCTAATCCACCTGTAGGTGGAAGCCCTACTTCTAAAGCGTTGACAAAGTCTTCATCCATTGGGTGAGCCTCTTCGTCACCTGATTCACGTTGTTTAAGCTGTTCTTCAAATCTTTGTTTTTGATCTATTGGGTCATTTAATTCAGAGAAAGCATTAGCAATCTCCCAAGTATTTACAAAGGCCTCAAATCTATTTGTAATTAAAGGATTGTATGGATTCCTCTTAGCTAGTGGTGAAACCTCCACAGGATGATGTAATACAAAGGTTGGCTGTACTAAGTCTTTTTCACAGAACTCTTCAAATGCTAAATTAACAAGATGTCCCTTTGTCATATGCCCTTCGACTTCTAAATGCAACTGCTCCTTTGCAACCTTTCTAGCCTCTTCATCACTTTCTAGACCATAAAAATCCACACCAGTTTTTTCTTTAACTAGGTCATGCATTGATGCTCTTCTCCAAGGCGGTTTGAAGTCTATTTCTGTTCCTTGATATTCTACTAAAGTAGAGCCATTCACTTCTTCAGCACAATATGCAACAAGCTCTTCTGTAATTCTCATCATATCCTCGTAGTCTTCATATGCAGAATATAACTCTATATTTGTAAATTCTGGGTTATGTTTGATGGATATACCTTCGTTTCTAAACATTTTTCCCATCTCATAAACCTTGTCAAATCCACCTACTATAAGTCTTTTTAGATAAAGCTCATTAGCTATTCTTAATTGCATATCTAAATCTAGAGTATTGTGATGAGTAAGGAATGGTCTAGCAGCCGCTCCTCCAGCAACTGTAGTGAGTATAGGTGTTTCTACCTCCAAATATCCTCTCTCGTCTAAAAATCTTCTTATAGCTTTTATAATTTTATTTCTTTTTATGAATGTTTGCTTAACTTCTGGATTCATTATTAAGTCAACATATCTTTGTCTATATCTTAAGTCAGGGTCCTTTAAACCGTGAAACTTTTCAGGCAGAATCTGAAGAGATTTTGACAATAGAGTGATTTTTTTAGCTTTTATAGAGATTTCTCCTGTTTTAGTCTTAAAAACTTCTCCTTCTACACCTACTATATCCCCTATATCATAGGTACTAAACAACTCATATTCTTCCTGTCCTACTACATCCACCTTAACAAATACTTGTATCCTTCCTTGACTGTCTTGAACATCTGCAAAACTAGCCTTACCATGACCTCTTTTAGTCATAATCCTTCCAGCTATAGATACTTCTTTTCCTTCCATTTCCTCAAAGTTTTCTTTAATTCTGCTACTATAGTCTGTTACATTATACTTTTCTATTAGAAATGGGTCTTTTCCAATTTCTCTTAGATGCTTTAGTTTCTCTCGTCTAATAAGTAGTAATTCACTAAGGTTATTTTCCTCATTAATCATTTGACCGCCTCCTAGTAAACTCCTAGTACAATAGTTATCTACTAATAGACACTATTTCGTACTTTATCACTCCATCTGGAACTTGTACTTCTACTATATCACCAGCTTTCCTTCCAATCAAGGCTCTTCCTACTGGTGATTCATTAGAAATCTTTTCTTCATATGGGTCTGCCTCAGCTGATCCAACTATAGTATATTGTATTTCTTCGTCAAACTCAATGTCTTTAACAGTTACTCTTGAACCTATGCTAACTACTTCTGCAGATATATCCTCATCATCTATTACTCTAGCATTTCTTAATGTTCTTTCAAGCTTTGCAATACGTTCCTCTAAACGAGCTTGTTCATTTTTAGCTTCATCATATTCTGAGTTCTCACTTATATCTCCAAAAGCTAATGCTTGTTTTATTCTATCGGCTACTTCTTTTCTTCTTACTGTTCTCAGCTCATCATATTCTTCTTCTATCTTTTTTAGCCCCTCAGCTGTTAAAAAGATCTCTCTCTCTGTCATTTCCCTCTCTCCTTTATAAAAGATTAGTAATATAAAAAACCTTTAAATTAATACGTATATTGTATAAGTTATATATTTATTTCAATGAATTATTCTACAAACCGCCATATAACGTATTTCGATCCATGCTAAACAAGAAGCACCGTAAGTTTCTTACAGTGCCTACCCTTTATTTATGATGACTATTATAATTTAGTAATCATTCATTGTCAAGAGTATATAGTACATATATTTACTTTAATAGAAACACAGAACTATTTCGGCTTTTACCATAATAAGTATCTACTAGTTCCTTAATACTATAGTCCTTATTATTGACCCTTATAGCTACTGGATTAATATTATCTTGTGTTTTTATTCCTTCATATATATAGGAAGGAATTTTATTGTCAAAAGAAAAAACTTCAGGATTACTTTTTAATATTCCATTATTGGCAAATAATAAATCTGTAATTATTATTAAATCCTTCCTGTTATTATTTACTTTTTTAAGTACTCTTCCTATACTAATATCTATTATAATTGCACCTCTCTTAATATTATAGGTATCCAAACTCACATCTGAAGTCATGTTTATAATTATATCAAAATTCTGAACTGTTCTATCTAATTTTCCCATGGTTTGAAGTGAGAGCCCTGTTTCACTTAAAACTTCTTTTTCTAGCTTTTCAACGAAAGTCATATCCCTGCTCATAATAGTCAAAAACCTCAAATATCTTGCCATATTTACTGTTAACTTTTTAGTTAACACTGTATTATCACTAATTATTATTATTTCTTTTTCATTCAATTGTCTTTTTCTTAATCTGCACATTTCTCTTAGTAAATATGGAATATGGTCTACAATCTCACTTCTGCCATTTAGAACCTTTAGTCCACAATTGTCTTCTATATCCTTTATATCTTCCTGTGAAAGTGTATGAATTTTTTCTGTTATCAAGCTTTTTGTGTTTTCTGTTTTTATTGTATTAATTGAGTTAATAAGCTGTGATATATAGTCTGACTTTGATAGATTTTTATATGTTACAAATATTCCAGCTGCACTTCCACAAGTTATACCTTTTTCTTTTACAAAATTGCATACTATTCTAGGCTTTATTCTCTTATGAAAGGCTAAAAAAATCTTATCAGATATGTGTTTTAGCATTCCTTTTTTTAAATAGTTCATGTAAGCATCTGGCTCTAAAACATATATAAAATTACCCTGACACCCTCCTATCCCCTTTCAATATTGAATTATTCAAAATATTATTTCTCCCCTTAAGATATTCTATTCTAGGTCTAAATCCTAGTTTGTCTAACATTTGGTCAAAATCCTTGCTTCCCATGTTTTCAGGATTTCTTCCAGATAGAGCTACTATCACTGCTTCCATTACATTTGTACCAAAAGATCTTCCATTTAGCTCAGGTGTGGTAGTAACTAAAAGCTCAACTCCTCTTTTTGATAATTCTTCAATATCGCTAGGTGTAATGGTGTTTGTAATTATTATTTTCCCTTCCATAGTATCTGGCATGTGTTTTTTTATATATAGATAATCTCCAGCTATAACATCGGCCTCGTGGAAAAATTTGTTAAACTTGTTGTTAGAATCATCAGTCTCTTGACTTTTTCCAGTAGGATATAGCATGTCAAATGGTAACTTTAGTAGCATTGGAGCAGCAACCCTTGCGATATTGTATAAGGTATTATATGACTTTATCCTTAAAGGTATTCCTAAGGCAAATATTATATCTCCGTATGTGATAATGCTGCCATGTTCTTCAAAAGCTGCTGCCATACCATATCTATCTAGTGCAGATGTAATCAGAACCTTTTTATTTTTTAAGTTTACAATATGTTCATCATTTATGAGTCTTATTATTCTTCTTTCTAGTGTGTCTTTCAAAAAAGTTCCATCTAAAACTGGTGTTATTGTCGCAGCTTGTTTTAGTGGAATTGAGTCCTTTATTATGTATCTTTTATCTTTACACCTTAAATAAATATCTATCCCACCTAGTCCAAATGCATCTACTTTACCATCCAGCTCTTTAATAAGCTGTATTGCTTTCTTCTTATCCCCGTCTGTTCCTATCCTTTCAATAATTATATCCTCTCCTAGCATACTAGTCTCTACTCTGTGATTCCTTTTAGAAGAACCTATACTAATACTAACTACTCTTTTCATCCCAATATCTCCCCTTATCAGTTTTCATTTATTAATTCTCTATATTTTATAAGCTCGTTCTCCATCTGTTCTCTATCTGTTATTGAATTTATTTTATTTTTCACCTCTGATGAATCCCTCATACCCTTAATATACCACGCAATATGCTTTCTCATCTCTTTAACTCCTATTCTTTCTCCTCTCAGATTGCATAATGCTCTTAAGTGCTTTAGACACATATCTATTCGTTCCGTTTGCGAAGGCAAGGGAAGGTTAATTCCTTCTTCTAATAAAGCCACTGTTCTCTTAAATATCCAAGGGTTTCCTCTACTCCCCCTTCCTATCATTATGGCATCACAGTTTGTCTCTTCAATCATTCTAAGCCCATCTTCAGGCGAACAAATATCCCCATTTCCTATAATGGGTATTGTAATAGCTTCTTTTACTTTTTTTATTATACTCCAATCAGCCTTACCAGAATAAAACTGTTCTCTAGTTCTACCATGGATTGCTATTGCACTGGCTCCGTTGTCTTCTATAATTTTAGCTACCTCAACTGCATTTATATTTGAATCATCCCATCCAGCTCTAATTTTTACTGTAACTGGCTTAATAGACACTGATGTAATACCTTTTACAATTTCTCCAATTTTCTTAGGCTCTTTCATAAGTGCGCTTCCATCTCCGTTTTTAACTATTTTAGGAGTTGGACACCCCATATTGATGTCAATAATATCTATATCATCTCTTTTGTTTAAATAATCATATGTAACACTTTTCATAACTTCTACATCAGACCCGAATATCTGTACTACTGAAGGCCTTTCTCTTTCATCTATTATCATAAGTTCTTCTGTTTTTTTATCTTTATAATAAAGCCCCTTTGCACTTACCATTTCACTATATGTAAGCCCTGCTCCCATCTCCTTGCATATAACTCTATAAACCACATCTGAAACTCCTGCCATAGGAGCTAAAAATACTCTGCCTTTTATTTCTATACTGCCTATCTTCATTTGTTCACTCTCCTTAACAAGCACAGAATTAATAAATTCTACATGTCTTTTATTTGATTTTTACTCCTATAGTATAACCCAAATAATACCTTGATTCTCAATATTCAGTCTCATAATAAAAACTTATTTCTCATTGTATTTGATCTATGCTGAAATTAACAAAATTTTTGCTTTAGTGGTACTGATATTACCGACAAAAAACAAGTAGCCAAGGCTACTTGTTTTTTTCGTATATTATTCTTAATCCTTCTAGAGTAAGTAACTTGTCTATTTTAGTTATGGTTTCTGACTCGCTCGCAATTAAGCTTGATAGTCCTCCCGTTGCTATTACTTCCTTTACTTCTCCATCCATTTCTGACTTCATTCTCTTGACTATATAATCTACTAATCCTACATAGCCATATGTTATTCCAGACTGCAAGCTATTTACTGTGTTTTTATTAATTATTTTTTCTGGTTTTGCTATCTCTATTTTAGGAAGTTTTGCAGTTTTTTGAAACAATGCTTCACTTGATATTATTATGCCAGGAGCTATAGTGCCTCCTTCGTACTCTCCGTCCTTGGATATGGCGCAAAAGGTTGTAGCTGTCCCGAAGTCAACTATAATCAACGGACCACCATATTTTTCATATGCTGCAACTGCATTTACTATTCTATCTGCTCCCACTTCTCTAGGATTATCATATTTAATATTTATACCAGTTTTTATTCCAGGCCCTACTATTAAAGCTTCTTTATTTAGGTACTTTATACTCATAGCTTGTAGTGTGTGCATTAGATTAGGGACAACAGATGATATTATGACCCCCTCCACATCGTCTATATTTAGCTCATTATATCTAAATAACTGGTCTAAAATAATCCCATATTCATCTGAAGTCTTATCCTTATCAGTTGAAATTCTCCAGTCTTTAAGCAACCTTTCGCCTTGAAAGACTCCAAGCACTGCATTTGTATTTCCTACGTCACATACTAAAATCATTTCAACACCTACTTTGTAGTATATAGTTCATAATCTATATAAATTATTTTAGTTTAGATTGTTTTCTCATTCCTAGTATTACACTTGTAACTATTATGACAGCAATTATAATTTCAGGTATTCCGTTAGCTATACCTATTCCCATAATTACTTTTCCTACTGAGTCAGGATCTCCTCCAAGCTTTTCCACAAACCATCTACCATATAATAGGTAAATCATTCCTAGAACACCTACAGTATTGGTTAGGGTTCCCATTATAGTGCCTATCATTATATCTAAAGCATTATGATTAAGTTTTTTATAGGACAGCCACCCAATGAATAAAGTGAAAAGCACTAAAGCTCCACTAAACACCAAGCTTCCTGTACCTATACCTCCTGATGAGTATGCTCCAATATTTTTTACAAATGCAAGGGATAGATAAGATAATATTCCTATCCAAATACTGATTAAGATAATTGTGGAAGTTTTTTTATTCATTTTTTTAACAGCTACAAATGTGTAATAAGACACCAATCCTATAAGCACCCTTGGTAATATAGATACTAATGGATTGTAAAATACAGGGGATATGATTGTTGGTGTAGTAATAGCTCTTATTAAGCTAAAAATACCAAATATTAGTCCAACAAGCATACCTACTATGGGACCTTCTACTATAGCCCCTATAATAACTGGTATATGCATTATAGTTGCACTTGTAGGTCCTACTGGAATAAACCCTATGGGGGTCATCCCTAGCACTGCTGAGATAGCACCAAGCACCCCAACAATAGTCATCTTTCTGACATTAAAAGATGATTTTGCATAAACATTTGACATAAAATCGCCTCCCGCTCTAGTTCCTTAAAGGATACCAGTCGAATTAATATATTTTTATTTACAGTAATATAGTCCAATTCCATTGGATATTGGCTATATTACAATTTAATTTTAACAACTTTTGTATATATACGCAATATTATATCAGTTTTTTCATATTTTAAATATATCCATATAATCCTCTAACTGATACTTCTCCTGAAATAATTTTAGATATACTACCACTCTTATCTTGAACTATTAACTCTCCCTCTGCATTAATGTCTATTGCCTTAGCCTCTTTTTCTTCTCCCTTTATAATTATTCTAACATCCTTTCCTAGGATAGCAGAGTTTTCTTTACAGATTCTAATTGCTTCCTCTATACTTCTATCTTCAACCAGTTTATTATACAAGTCTTCAAAATTATTTAATATAAGACCAACTAGTTTTTTTCTGTCAACATCTTGACCAACTTCTACCTTTAATGAAGTAGCTTTATCTCTTATCTCTTCTGGGAATTCGCCTATATTGGTATTAGCATTGATCCCAATACCTACTACTAGATGATTTAACCTATTTAGTTCACCACTCATTTCAGTCAATATACCACAGACTTTTTTGCCATTAATAACTATATCATTAGGCCACTTTATCTGGGGGCTTACTCCTATTTGCTTCATTGCCTTCCATATAGCAGCAGCTGTCACCTGTGTAATCTTCACCGCATCCTGTGGATCTATTTGAGGTTTAAGGATAATAGACATCCATATACCCTTTTTATTAGGAGAAACCCAACTTCTTCCAAGCCTACCACGACCTTTAGTCTGTTCCTCAGCTATAACCACCACTCCATCTGTTCCATCATTAATCGCTAGTTCCTTAGCCTTTACATTAGTAGAATCTATTGAATCAAAATAGAAAATCTCTTTACCGATATAGTGAGTATACAAATACTCAGATACCTCTTCATAATTAAGAATATCTGGTGTGGAAATAAGCATATACCCTTTTCTAGATACTGATTTTATTTCATATCCTTCTTCTTTTAATGCATTGATATATTTCCAAATAGCAGTTCTGCTTACTTCTAATTGTTCACTTATCTCTTGTCCAGAGACGAACTCATCTTTATGCTTTTTTAATAGTTTTAGTACCTTTTCTTTCAACTCAGAACCTCCTTCCTTAGTTATGGTATTTTCTATATTTTATAATAAATAATCTTATAATAAAACTGCTAGCTACTCAAAAAATAATTTAGGACGCCCATTGGGCGCCCCTAAACATTAGCCTCCAAAGAACATTAATAGTGCTCCTGCTGCTACTGCTGATCCTATAACTCCCGCTACGTTTGGACCCATTGCATGCATTAGTAGGAAGTTTGATGGATTTTCTTCTTGTCCAACTTTCTGTGCCACTCTTGCTGCCATAGGTACTGCTGATACTCCTGCTGCTCCTATTAGTGGGTTAACCTTGCCTCCTGATAATTTATACATTATCTTACCAAATACTACACCTGTTGCTGTTCCAATTGAGAATGCTATAAGCCCTAGTGCTATTATTTTTAATGTTCCTAAGTTCCAGAACGCTTCTGCTGTTGCTGTAGCTCCTACTGTTACTCCTAGAAATATTACTACTATATTCATCAGCTCATTTTGTGCTGTTTTTGAAAGTCTATCAACAACTCCACATTCTCTTAAAAGATTCCCTAACATTAAGAAACCTATTAAAGGTGCTGCTGATGGAAGAATCAGTATAACTAGTATCGTTACTACTATAGGGAATAATATTCTCTCTGTTTTGGAAACTGGTCTTAATTGTTCCATCTTCACAGCTCTTTCCTTCTTAGTAGTCAAAGCTCTCATTATTGGTGGCTGTATAATTGGAACTAATGCCATATACGAATAAGCTGCTACAGCTATTGGCCCAAGTAAATGATCTGCTAATTGACTTGTAAGAAATAGTGCTGTTGGTCCATCTGCTCCACCTATAATTCCAATGGATGCTGCTTCTGGCCCTGTAAAACCTAACATTGTTGCCCCAACAAATGTAAAAAATATTCCAAACTGCGCTGCAGCTCCTAATAATATACTTCTAGGATTTGCAATCAATGGTCCAAAGTCTGTCATTGCTCCTACTCCTAAAAATATTAGAGGAGGGTATATCCCTAGTTTAACTCCTTGGTATAAATAGTATAATAATCCTCCTAGCTGTTTAGTTTGCGAAACTAATTCACCTGTATTAGGATCCCTCACTATCTCTACAATAGGCTCTGCATTAAGTCCACCTAATGGCAAGTTTGCTAATAACATTCCAAATGCTATTGGTACTAATAGCAATGGCTCAAAGCCTTTTTTGATTGCTAGGTAAAGTAATACTAGTGATATTCCAATCATTATCAAATGACCCGATGTCAGACTTGCAAAGCCTGTGCTTTCCCAGAAACCTTTTATTATATCTAAAAACATCTAGAAAACCTCTCTTTCGGACTAGTTTTATCCCTATTCAAGCGAAACTAATGGATCTCCTAAATTAACTGATGACCCCTTAGATGTGTTTATTGCTGTTACCTTACCATCTCTAGGTGACATTATTTCGTTTTCCATTTTCATTGCTTCTAATATTAACAATACTTGTCCCTTCTTAACTGTATCTCCTTGATTTACTTTTATATCTAATATAGTTCCTGGCATTGGTGCTTCTACTACTTCTGCTCCTTGTGGTACTGCTTGAGCTGGTTTAGCTTCTACTTTTGGTGTTGCTGCTGGAACCGCTGGAGCTGGTGTTGGTGCAGCTTTAGGCTGTGCCTGTTGTACAACAGGTGTAGGATTAGATATAGCTGGTTGTGTTGAACCTTCTACTTCTTCTACCTCAACTTCATAGCTTTTTCCGTTCACATTTACTATAAATTTTTTCATTATAATGCCTCCTTAATATCCTTTTTTGATATTTTGTTTTGTATATAATTATTTATTTATCATTTCCTGTCTTGATGCACTACTCCATACTGGTGTAGTTTGTGGTACTCTTACTATGTTTCTAACCACTATGCTACTTGCTGGCTTTGATAGCATAGCTGCTATACTTGCTGTTATTACTGCAACTAGCTCTAATTCATCTTGCTGACTAGGTGTATTCTCTGCAACATGACTGACTGCTTGTTTATTTGCTTCAGCTATTATGTCTTTAGGTTTTCCTGCATTCTCGGTATTTTTTCCTTGTCTATGTGAAAGTAGCCTAAAACCATCTATTGTAAACGATAATATAATTAAAACAGCAAATACTAATAGCATACTAAATAATGTAATTATCAGTGAGTCGCCTATCGTGATATTATCTCCAAAAAACATTTAATTCACCTCTTTACAATGGCATATTGCCATGTTTTTTTGGTGGCAAGCTTTGTCTTTTACTTGCAAGCATATCAAATGCACTTATTATTCTTTGTCTTGTTGTAGAAGGCTCTATAACATCGTCTATATAACCTCTTGCTGCTGCTATATATGGGTTTGATACTGTGTCTCTATATTCTTTTATTTTCTCAGCTCTCATAGTCGCTGGATCTTCTGCTTTTTCTATATCGTTTTTAAATATTATATTAGCTGCCCCTTCTGGTCCCATAACTGCTATTTCAGCTGTTGGCCATCCTAAAACTATATCTGCATTAAGATGTCTACTGCACATAGCAATATATGCTCCCCCATATGCCTTTCTTGTTATAACTGTAACTTTTGGCACTGTTGCTTCACTGTATGCATAAAGCATTTTTGCACCATGTCTAATTATTCCGCCGTATTCCTGATCCGTTCCTGGCAAGAATCCTGGCACGTCTACTAAGGTTAATAATGGGATGTTAAATGCATCACATGTTCTTATGAATCTTGCTGCCTTATCAGAAGCATTTATATCTAAACAGCCTGCTAGTACCTTTGGTTGACTAGCTATTACTCCTACTGATTTTCCGTTTAATCTTATGAAGCCTGTTAGTATGTTTTGTGCATAATATGGTTGTACTTCTAGAAAGTCTCCATTATCTGCTAATGCTAATATTATTTCTTTCATATCATACGGTTTATTTGGATTATCTGGAATAATATCATTTAGCTTTTCTTCTAGTCTATTTAAGTCATCACCTGTATTAAATACTGGTGCATCTTCTAAGTTATTTGATGGTAAGTAACTTAAAAGCAGTTTCACTCTTTCAATTGTTTCTTGTTCTGTTGCATCTATAAAGTGAGCTACCCCACTTGTTCTGTTATGAGTCATAGCTCCACCTAATTCTTCTTGAGTAACATTTTCTCCTGTTACTGTCTTTATTACTTGTGGTCCAGTAATAAACATCATACTTGTTTTATCTGTCATGAATATAAAGTCAGTAAGTGCTGGTGAATATACTGCTCCTCCTGCACAAGGTCCCATAATTACAGATATTTGTGGTATAACTCCTGATGCTATTGTATTTCTATAGAATATATTTCCATAGCCTGCTAGCGCATCTACACCCTCTTGGATTCTGGCTCCACCAGAATCATTTATTCCTACTAATGGAGCTCCCATTTTAAGAGCCATGTCTTGTACCTTGCAAATCTTTGCAGCATGCATTTCTCCTAAAGAGCCACCTATTACAGTAAAATCTTGAGCAAATGCATAAACAAGTCTTCCATTTACTGTACCGTAACCTGATACCACACCTTCTCCAGGTGCCTTTGTTTTTTCCATGCCAAAATTAGTGCACCTATGTTCTACAAATGCGTCTATTTCTACGAAGCTTCCCTCATCAAATAATAGATTTAATCTTTCTCTAGCTGTTAACTTTCCTTTTTCATGTTGTTTTGCAATTCTGTCCTTACCCCCACCTTCGGCTAGCTTTTCTTTAGCTAAACGTAGCTGTTCTAACTTGCTATTTGCCATTAAAAGACCCTCCTTACGTTGATTGACTACGCAATCATATTATATTTAGAATTTATTAATCCCTTTGGCAAAGTTCTACTAATACACCTTTTGTGCTTTTCGGATGTAGGAAAGCAATCTTAGCTCCCCCAGCTCCATATCTAGGTTTTTCGTCTATTAGCCTAATACCTTTTTGTCTCATTTCTTCTAGTGCTTTTTCTATATCGTCAACTCTATATGCAATATGCTGTATTCCTTCACCTTTTTTCTCAATAAACTTAGCAATAGGTCCTTCTTTATCAGTTGATTCTAATAATTCTATTTCTGTATCTCCTATTGGAAGGAATGCCACCTTAACTTTTTGTTCTTCAACTATCTCTATACCTTGAAGACTCATGCCTAATACTTTCTCATAAAACTCTAAAGCATCATCAAGATTGCTAACAGCAATACCTATATGATCTACTTTCTTTACCATACTTTTCCCTCCTCAAATCACTATTAATTATTTGAAAATAATTTCATTATAGATTCACATGCACTAAATGGATCTATCTTTCTATTTGCCACTTCAGCAGTTACCTTTTCTAATATATGATCTGTTTGGGATTTATGCAGTACAATTTTCATAATTTCTGTTTCCACTAGCTTTATAATTTCCATTCTAATGTTGTCTTCTCTCCTTTTATTAAGCTCTCCTGAAGATCTTAGATATTCCATATGGTCCATAATTTCATCTAATAAAAGATCTATTCCTTTATTTAAGCTAGCTACAACCTGTACTATAGGTGGTCTTCTGTCTTTTTTAGGCCCCATATCAAGCATTGCTTTCACTTCTGCAGCAGTTCTAGACGCTCCATCTAAGTCGCTTTTATTTATCGCGAATATATCCCCTATTTCCATTACTCCAGCTTTAATAGCCTGAATGTCATCTCCAAGACCTGGCACCATTACCATAACAATAGTGTCTGCATTTTTAACTATATCTATCTCTGATTGACCTACCCCTACAGTTTCTATAATGATGTAGTCAGCTCCATAAACGTCCAATATCTTCACTGCACTTTGGGTAGCCTTTGATAATCCCCCTAAGTGTCCTCTAGTCCCCATACTCCTAATAAATACCCCTGGGTCAGTAGCTAAATCCTGCATTCTAATTCGGTCACCAAGTATAGCTCCCCCAGAAAATGGACTTGTAGGGTCTATAGCCACTATACCTACTGTTTTGCCTTTTTTTCTAAGCTCTTTTGTAAGTTTATCAGTAAGGGTGCTCTTTCCACCACCTGGAGGACCTGTAATACCTATAACGTGAGCTTTCCCCGTATATTTATATATGTTTTTAATAATATTTTTCGCTTCTTCTTCATTATTTTCTGCTATGGAAATTAGTCGAGCACAAGTTCTCTTATCTCCATTTAGAAGCTTTTCTATATATTCCAATATTAACACCGCCTGAATACACTATTGTCTGTTCACGTTTTCATTTATATAATCGATAACTGCTGTTGTAGGTGTTCCTGGAGTGAAGATTTCCTTTATCCCCGCTTCCTTAAGTCCTGGAATATCTTCGTCTGGTATTACTCCACCACCTAAAACAAGCATGTCATCTGCACCTTCTTGTTTAAGCAATTCTACTACTCTAGGAAGCAAGTGGTTATGAGCTCCTGATAGTATACTCATAGCTACTACATCCACATCCTCTTGTATGGCAGCAGATACTATTTGCTCAGGGGTTTGCCTAAGCCCCGTATATATGACTTCCATACCTGCATCCCTTAAAGCTCTAGCGATTACTTTTGCACCTCTATCATGTCCGTCCAGTCCCGGCTTTGCAATTAAAACTCTTATTGGTCTACTGTTCACTTAGTTTTCCTCCCTTTACACCAATTCTAAAGATTTGTGTTTTATATAATTACAGATTGCTGATACTCACCAAAAACTTCTCTCATCACTCCGCAAATTTCTCCTAAGGTCGCATAAGCCTTAACTGAGTCAAGAATATATGGCATAACATTTGCGTCACCTTCACAAGCACTTCTTAAAGCCTCTAGCCTTTCCTTAACAAGTCCATTGTCTCTTTTCGCTTTTAAGTTAGCAATTTTCTGTTTTTGAAGAACACCTACAGCAGGGTCTACTCTTAAAAGCCCCTTCGGTGCTTCTTCTTCTATTTGGAATTTATTCATGCCAACTACTATTCTTTCACCTGTTTCTACTTCTTTTTGATATTTATATGCCGCATCCATTATTTCTTGTTGGATATATCCCATATCTATAGCTCTTGGTGCTCCTCCAAGCTCATCTATCTTTTTAATATATTCCATTGCCTTATCTTCTATTTCATCAGTTTTAGCTTCTATATAATATGAACCTGCTAGAGGGTCAATGGTATCTGTAACTCCACTTTCATATGCTACTATCTGTTGAGTTCTAAGGGCTATTCTAACTGAATCTTCAGTTGGGAGAGCAAGAGCCTCATCCCTTGAATTAGTGTGTAAGGATTGTGTTCCACCGAGTACTGCAGCTAATGTTTGAATAGCAACACGTACAATGTTGTTATCAGGCTGCTGTGCAGTAAGTGTAGAACCTCCGGTTTGTGTATGAAATTTTAACATCATTGATTTAGGATTTTTTGCATTAAATCTTTCTTTCATTATTTTTGCCCAAAGCCTTCTGGCAGCCCTGTATTTTGACACCTCTTCTAATAAGTCATTGTGAGCATTAAAGAAAAATGATAACCTAGGTGCAAAATCATCTACATCAAGTCCTGCTTTTATGGCTGCTTCTACATAAGCTATGCCATCAGCAAGTGTAAATCCTACTTCCTGAGCTGCAGTACAGCCTGCCTCTCTAATGTGATATCCTGAAATACTTATTGTATTCCACTTTGGTACAAACTTTGAGCAGTATTCAAATATATTTGTTATTAGTCTCATAGATGGTTCCACTGGGAAAATATATGTTCCTCGTGCTATATATTCTTTTAGTATGTCGTTTTGAATAGTTCCTCTTAACTTGTCAGGCGTGACACCTTGTTTCTCTGCTACTGCTATATACATAGCAAGCAAAACTGAAGCAGGTGCATTAATTGTCATGGAAGTACTCACTTTGTCAAGAGGAATACCATCAAAAAGTGTTTCCATATCTTCCAATGAATCTATGGCAACACCAACCTTTCCTACTTCTCCCTCTGCTAGTGGATGATCTGAATCATAACCAATTTGTGTAGGCAAATCAAAAGCTACGCTAAGACCTGTTTGACCTTGTTCAAGTAAGTACTTATATCTGTTGTTAGATTCTTCTGCTGTAGCAAATCCAGCATACATTCTCATAGTCCAAAGCTTTCCTCTATACATGGTGGGCTGAACTCCCCTTGTAAAAGGATATTGACCTGGATATCCAATATCCTCATTATAGTCCAGTCCTTCTACGTCTTCAGGAGTATAGAGCGGATTTACTACCTCACCAGAAACAGTAGTGAATTTTTCTTTTCTTTCAGGAAACTTAGCCAATGTTTTCTTTAGTTGAGTTTCTTCCCATTCACTTCTTGTTTTTTTAATCTCCTTTAAGCTCTCATTGTCAAACATCTTATTCCCCCTAATCTATAATTTGTTTCCTATTTCTGTTACATTCTGAATAGTCTGTAAAATGTAACGATTGTGAAAGCGTTTACATCTACCCATTGTAAAATCAAACTTAAAACTATGTCAAACTAGCAGTTAACGCTTCAATTTTACATATATGCATCTAAATATAGACTATTATATGTAGCATGTTTTTGCAATATTAATTTCATAATATTAAATGCTGTGAAGTAAATGTTTCATTATAAAGATTATTCTATAAAAATATCTTTATTCCTTTATGACTTCCGACATATTTGATTATTTTTTCTTGGCTTTTTCAATCATAGTTAGAGATAAATCTACAATTTTAATCATTGCCCGGGAAATTGTCCTATTACTTGTCAAAATTCTGTTTCGTATTGTATGAATATGTCATTGGTTGGTTTAAACAAGGGATTTTAACATAATGTTTGAAATTTGAGCTTTTTTATAGTTTCTCTTGTGTATATTTTATAACACCATTTAATAGAACTTGTAAACAAAAATTCGCTTAATTCTTATGTATTAATCATAGTTATTTAACAAACATATAACAAACACCGTTAGAAAATTGGATTAGGTCATAAGAAAAGCGTTTGGAAAATCGGGTTAGGTCATAAAAAAAGAAGGCTTGTTATGCCTTCTATCTTTTATTGCTCTTCTGCAAATAGTGCTTCGAATTCTTTTGCATCTAGAGTTTCTTTTTCTAGTAGTGCTTCTGCTACTTTATGAAGTTTATCTATATTTTCTTTTAGAAGTGTTTCTGCTTGACTATAAGCATTATCTATAATTCTTCTCATTTCCTTGTCTATAGCCGCAGCTACTTCCTCACTATAATTTCTACTTCTTGCTAAATCTCTGCCTATGAACACTTCGTCATCATCAGAACCATATGTCATAGGTCCAAGACTCTCACTCATTCCATAGTGAGTTACCATGTTTCTAGCTATCTTAGTCACTCTATCTAAGTCGTTTTGTGCACCAGTACTTATATCTCCTAGCACTAACTGCTCCGCAACTCTTCCGCCTAGCATGTGAACTAATCTAAGCTCCATCTCAGTCTTTGTTGCATAGTTTCTATCTTCTTCTGGAAGATACATTGTAAATCCTCCAGCTCTTCCTCTAGGAATTATAGTAACCATATGAACCGGATCTGACCCTGGAAGAAGTCTTGCAGCCACTGCATGACCTGCCTCATGATATGCCGTAAGCTTTCTTTCTTTTTCACTAATGACTCGACTCTTCTTCTCTGGTCCAGCTACTACTTTAGTTGATGCTTCTTCAATTATAGACATTGGTATTTTATTAAGATTTTGTCTAGCTGTAAGTAGTGCAGCCTCATTTACTAAATTTTCTAAGTCTGCTGGTGTAAAACCAGGAGTTCTTCTAGCCACAACCTTTAAGTCTACGTCATCTGCTAGTGGCTTGCCTCTAGTATGAATCTTTAGGATTTCCTCTCTACCTTTAATATCTGGAACTCCAACATATACCTGTCTATCGAATCTACCAGGTCTAAGTAATGCTGGATCTAGGATATCAGGCCTATTTGTAGCAGCTATCATGATTATACCTTCATTTTCTCCAAATCCATCCATCTCTACTAGTAGTTGATTTAAGGTTTGCTCTCTTTCATCATGACCTCCGCCAAGACCTGCCCCTCTTCTTCTTCCCACTGCATCAATCTCATCTATAAAAACAATACAAGGAGAGTTTTTCTTAGCCTGTTCAAATAAATCTCTTACACGTGAAGCACCTACACCTACAAACATTTCAACGAAGTCAGAACCACTTATACTAAAGAATGGCACTCCAGCTTCTCCAGCTACAGCCTTTGTTAAATAGGTCTTTCCTGTTCCTGGAGGGCCTACCATTAGAACTCCTTTAGGAATTCTAGCTCCTAACTCAATATATTTTCTAGGGCTCTTAAGAAAATCAACTATTTCCTTAAGCTCTTCTTTTTCTTCTTGTAGTCCTGCAACATCGGCAAAAGTAATTTTCTTACCTTCATCCTTATGCATTTTAGCTCTACTTTTACCAAATGACATTACACGGTTTCCACCACCCTGTGATTGTTGCATAAATACAAACCAAAACACAACAAATACAAGAATCATAAATATAGTTGGGAGAGCTGATAAAAAGATTGGAGTCTGTGGTTGGGGTTCTCCAGTTATACTTTGAATCTTGTCCTCATCCATAGCGTCTCTCAAGTGTTGCTCATAAAATGTATTTGCATCAAAAGGTAATGTTAAGGAAAATGTTGTATTATCCTTAAGCCTACCTTTTACAGTATTTTCATTTTGAACTATCACAATGCTTTCAACATTATCGTTTTCTATTTCCTTAACCAATGTGATAAAATCCATTTGCTTTGCTTCTTCAACATTTTTCGTCAACAGCTGAACTGCAAATACTAGTATGATAAATATAAGCAAATAAAAGCTTATACCTCGAAAATATTTTTTCAAAAATAGTCCTCCCTTCGAACTCAGATGTTAATATTATCACTATATTCTAACATAGCAATAATAAAAAGACAATAATGGTCAAATTTTATTTTTCAAGTATATGACGATATGCTTCTTCCTTTAAAACACATACGTCTGGAAGATTTCTGTAACCTTCTGCAAAATCTATTCCATAACCTACAACAAATTCATCAGGTATATCGAATCCTTTATATGCTAATTCTAGATCAACTAATCTTCTCTCTGGTTTATCAAGAAGAGTACAGATTTTTACGCTATTAGCTCCTCTAGACTTTAAATTATTAACAAGGTAGTTTAGAGTGAGTCCAGTATCAATAATGTCTTCTACTAGTAATATATCCTTGCCTTCTATACTTCCCTCTAAATCCTTAAGAATTCTCACTACACCAGAAGATTCTGTAGAATTTCCATAGCTAGAAACAGCCATAAAGTCTATAGTAAGAGGTATCTCAATATTTTTCGCAAGATCTCCTAAAAACATAAATGCTCCTTTTAATACACCAACGAGCATTAAGTCCTTACCAGTATAATCTTTTGTAATCTTTTGTCCCATTTCTTTAACTTTTTTCTGAATATCATCGTGTGAAACTAATACTTCCCTTACATTGTTTTTCATATAAAATCCTCCCTTATCAATGACGGTCAATAACCATCTTACATTGTTTTATTTATATTTTTGGTATTCTAATACTAAGACACTTGAAGTATTGCTACTTATCTTGCACTCTTCACTTATTCTATATCCTACTACCCAAATAATCTTCTCACCATCTTCTATAATTGGTATACGGTCTCTCTCATCTCTTGGTATCTTTTCATCAATAAAAAAATCCTTGAGTTTTTTAGTCCCTCTCATTCCTAATGGAGCAAATCTATCTCCATCTCTTCTATTTCTTATACAAAGCCTACCTTTAATTTTATCATAGTCAAAGAACTTTATAAACCCTTTACTTTGCTTAATATCTACTTCTGATATAGGCACTATCTTAGAAGTAACAATAGCTCCTAGCTCATTTATATCTATAGTATCTCCTATGTCAAAGGTATATTTGAAGGACTTTATATTATATTTATTTTCTTTCTGAATTATCATCTTTCCATAACTAGTTTTAATAATAATATTATTAGTTATATTTATACTTTTTCCTGTTATGTTTTCATCTATTAAACTAATTATATTATTAATATGCTTTTCCTCTATACCCTTTAGACTTCCATTTATTTTTTCAATACTTTTTCTAATTATTCTCGTTCTAATGGAATAGTGCTCATTTTTAAGCCTATCTATATATAGTACTATACTATTTGGAGACTCCTCTACAACTAAATTATTAAATCTTTCATCTGCAATCCCTAATATAAATTCACTATCCATTTGCATTAGCCTAGCAGTCCTGCTTAGAGTATCAATGATTCCCTTATTATAATTTTTGATTATGTAAGGGATAACTTCTAACCTAGTTCTATTTCTACCATATATAGGCTCTAAGTTTGTCCTATCAATTCTAACAGATATATTATTATTCCTGCAAAAATCTTCTATTTCCTCTCTACTAATATCTAAAAGAGGTCTTATAATATTCATATTCTTGTATTCCATGCCCCTTAAGCCTTCTAAGCCTGTTCCCCTAAAAAATCTCATTAATAATGTCTCCGCCTGGTCGTTTTTATTATGTGCTACAGCAATCTTTCCTCCACCGAGGTCATTTAGTATCTTATTAAAAAAATCATATCTTATAGCTCTTCCAGCTTCTTCAGATGTAAGCTTATTTTCAGCAGCATATTGATCCATATTAACCTTAATTGAGTAAAAAGGAAAAGAATTCTTTAAACATACGCTCCTAACAAACTCCTCATCAGCATCTGCTTCTTCTTTTCTGATACCATGATTCACATGAGCAACATAAATACTGAAATTAATCTCTTCCCTTACATCCTTAAGAATATAAAGTAAAGCCATAGAATCAGGTCCACCTGAAACTCCTACTACTATTTTATCATCTTTTTCTATTAAACCGTATTCTTTTATTACATTAATTACTTTTTCTCTCATAAATGGCATCACCTGTAGTCCTTTAATAATTCATAATCGCTCATGTCATCCTCTAAAAAAATAAATATTAATACCTATAGCAATCATCGTTAAAAAAAATCCTATACTAAATATAAAAAATACATCTATAAACAACTCAGACTTTATATTGTATTTAATTTTATGGGCTGTATTCCTATTTACTTCTAGGTGTAGATTACATTCTTTAAGGAGCTTTTTAAGGTCTTCTCTAAAAGTACTTATTTTATTAATTTCTCCTCTAAGTGCTTTTATTAAGCACTTTTTTAGTCTTCTATCAAGAGTTAGAAGATTAATATTTGATATTATCTGTTCTAAGTTATGTACTAATGGATTAAATTCTCTTCTTAGTAGCATAGAGGAAATTATCATAGCATTGCTAAAAATAATATAGGCTTCATAATTATTATTTACGTCTATACCCCATGAAAAAATGCTATAGGCAGGGGTGAATTCCTTGATTCCTTGGCCAACTTCTATCACTCCTCCAAAGTCAATAAAACCGACCTTCTTCTTTTTCTTATCTATCATAATATTATCTGGCTTAATATCAACATATACATATCCCATTTTATATATTCTTTCAAGAATATTCAATAAAATTATTCCTATTCCAATTATATCTTTTAATTTTAATTTGCCATGTTCTATTATTTTTTTAATATTATACCCTTCTATATAGTCCATAACAAAAAAATAATATATATCCCCATTTTTTTTATAATCATCTATCTCATATGCATTTGGAGTATTTTTAAGTGACTTTAGTTTATTCATGACATCAAACTCCCTAGTTATAGAGTTTATATCCTTGCTAATTTTTAGAGCTCTTATATTTCCTTTCGCATCTTTTACCTTATATACTGATCCTATTCCCCCTTCTCCAAGCTTAGATAGGACGGTGTATTTATTCTTATTCCATTTCCCAATTACTGTCTCCATTATTTGAAGCATTTTAATCCCCCTTGACCTATACTACCTAATAAAAAAATGAGACCCTTCGTTACGTTCAACCAGAGTACTATCTCATCCTGAACGTAGCCCGAAGGGCTAATGTTTTATACACTCATACTCTTAAAAACTATTTCCTCTTTTGCATTCAATCCATAGTCGAGATGATTACATAAAAGCTGTACAGCACTTTCTATTGCAGGTCCTGTAGGAGTATTCCCTCCTATGAGTATCTTATTAAGAGACTCCTCAAGTAATGACACATCTTCAGTAAAGTTACAAAGGATGTCATATTGATCTTTATTTTTGCCTGGATAACTTATTACTGCTATTTCTGTCTTTCCTTTTCTTTGTTCTAGTACTCTTAAAAGGTTTATTATGCTTTTCTTCGCCATACTCATTTTATTAGTCATGCTGCTACTTGAATCTATGACTATGCAGCATTTTATATTTATCTCATCTCCAAGCCTGTCTATCATATCCGTGACTTTAATTCTGGATTCTGGTGGTATATCGTTAAGGCCAGTCCCTATTATCTCCTTCAATTCCTTGCTTACTGCTTCCTCTATAGTTTTATACACAGATTTAACAGTTGCCATGCTAAGTGCCATTGAAAGATTTTGAATATTAGTTAATTCCCAAACTCCTCCACCTGCTTCTGCTATATCTTTTATTTCTGATAATGGTCTTTCATCATTTGTCTTGTCTGTTATTCCTATAGTACTGATAGTAACCCCTCTATTATGCCCCTCTTTTGCAGCAGTTATAGGGTCTATGCCTTCATTAGATTCACCATCGGTTATGAGCATTATTTGCCTAAATTCTATAGTCTTCTTCATAACAATAATAATCCTCCTTGGCTTTTTTTGTAATTATTGCCACTTTTCTAATTTATATACACTATTAGTTCTAGATTTTATCGTATACTTAATATATAGATATGCTCGTCCACAAATTTTAGAACTTTTCTAGATAAGTCATTCGCCGCAATCTCGCTACACAAATTTATTTGTTCGCTACCTTCCATAAATTTGGTGCTCGCCCAGTTTGACCTACCAGCGATTCTCTGAAAAAAAGCATTCAGGAAATCACTGGTAAGTCATAACAATAAAAGGCATGTAGGTTTTCCTACATGCCTTTTATTGTTCTATCTTCTCTTCCATATCTTTGTTACTAGAACTGTCATATCGTCATTAGCAGTGCCACCACAAGCTTCTAATGCAGCCTCCATTATTTTGTCGGCAATGGTTTGAGGATTTACACTTTCTATATCATGAATAACATTAGCTAGCCATTTTTCCTTATTGTCTTCATCATAATTTGCATCTAGTATGCCATCAGATATCATAATTATAAAATCTCCGTCTTCTACATCTTCTTCATATACTTGAATATCAACATCTCTAAGGATTCCAACAGGAAGTGAATGAGAGTTTATTATTTGCACTTTGTTTTTTCTCTTTATAAAGGTTGGAGCTGAACCTATTTTTATAAATTGTGTCTTTCCAGTATATAAATCAGCAATTGACATGTCTATAGTGGCTAACATCTCATCTGCGGATTTTAGTACTAATACCGAATTAATAGTCTTTAATGCCAGCTCTTTATCAAAACCTGCCTCTAAAAATTTTTCAAGTAATGATATGGTAATATCACTTTCTTGCTTTGCCTTATGTCCTACTCCCATGCCGTCGCTGATTACAGCGAAATAGTTGTTGTTTCTTTCCCCAAATGTATAATTGTCCCCAGACACATTGTTGAATCCTTTATCAACCCTTGATACTTTCGTAATTGCTCCGTATCGATTTGCTTTTATAAGCTTGAATTTTATTCTCTTATCTTCGCATTTTGTACTGGAGCAATACTTATTACTAGTTAATTCAATACCTACTATTTCAGACACAATCTTAGTTGTCTTATCTATAATATCATCGCCACTTCTAGTCTTTATTTCCAAATATATTTCAAAGCCATCCTCTTTATCTTCTGTAACAACTACCTTGTCCACATTTATTTTATTTCTTTTTAGACCTGCATATATTTCTTTTTCCACATCTCTTTTGAACCTTATATCATTATATATCTCACTTGCCAGATCCTTAATTACCTTTGACATTCCTTCTAGCTGTTGTGATACAAGCTGTCTACTTTCCAATATTTTATTTTCCCACTTATAATCAAGTCTATAAATATCGAATATATAATTAATTTTCTGTGCTATTTCATCAGTTTTAGTACATCTTTTTTGGAATATTTCTGGCATCATGCTAGGTAAAATGCCTCCTCTAGTTTCAATAGTACCTAGAATCTCAAACATTGACTGATAGGTTGAATAAAAATCACTTTCCCAGCAAAATCTGCAAAGAGAACATTTACTACAAACTTCATTAGCTACATCATCAATGAGCTTTGATATATCTTTTTGTTCTACAATCTTTTTTCTATCTGATACTCTTCTAAAGGTTTGTCCGAGCTCCTCGAAAACCTGAGATATTTCTGTAAGCCTTTTATAGGTCATATCTTTCACTCTATTCGAGTATGCTTCCTCTATTTGTGACCTATCAGATATTCCAATAACAACTTTGCTTCCTAATCCTTTTATCAATTTAGTTACTAGTATAAATGCCACTATTGATACTGCTATCTCCTTATTTTTAAGCATTGTTTCCATAGAGCCATCTATATAAAAAGACATAATAATATTTCCTAAAAGAAAACCAAGACAACTGCCAAACTTGCCTACCTCTTTGAAGAGTCCTGACAAAAGCCCTGAAAATCCATATATTGATATGACAAATGGGAGGCTAATCTGTGACATCGACGTAATCACACCAATAGTAATTCCTACAACAGCGCCTATTGAAGGCCCCTTATTATATGCAAAAAACATAACTATTGTTATACCAATTACATTTTTTATAGATATCCCAAATATACTCATACTGTCTAATCCAGATACAGCTAAAGCAAGCATTATAGCTCCACAAATAACCTCTTCACTTGAAAACACCCTGTTAAATGTGGTATCTATGGTAGGAATACTGTAAGCTAATATGTATGTAAGAGTAAATACAACTATACCTTCAAAGGCTGTTAGTATCAAATCATAGATATAATAATCATTAATAACTAAATACAGGCTTTTCAGTAATACTAGGGATAAGGCTGAGAATATAGCCGTTTTAATTACATTCTCCTTGAATTTCGGATTTAATATTTTAAAAGTGAAGAATATAAACCATATAACTGAAATATACTGATAACTATCTAGTCCGTGAACTGATAAAATTCCTAAGGATGCAAATAATGGGATTGTATGCGTGCTACCATATTTAATAAAATAAGCCGATATAAATGCTATTCCAAAGGGCGTTAGTCCTTCCATAATAGTTGATCTGCTTATAAGAAAGGCAAGAACTCCCATTACAATATTACTGGTATCAATACGTCTAATGACTGCCCTAAAATTTTTGAAGTCAATAACTCTTTCACTCCATCTACTTTGCTTGCTTGTAGGAAATATCTCCATTCTACTTATCATTTTATACCCCTCCACTCAATCTTTTGTTTATGCCATTGTAGCAGAAGGGTTACAAAATATTTGTCAATCTAGGTTGTATAAAGCTAATAAGTTTTTGACAATATTGAGTATACTTTTATCATTTTTTTGAGTATACTTCTGGTTAAAGTATTTAAAGAAAATATAATGTTAATTTAAGGTTGTTTTTTTGAAATTGGATACACCCCTGTTAAAATCTAACGTCTGTAAATATCGACAAAATAAACTTGTGAACTATTCCCAAAATCAATTTAGCCAAACTAATGTATTTTTCTGTAGTATTCTTGAAACCATAGTAATGCCCTACAATTTGGCTTAACATTCATGATTTAGATTAATTATTTTTAGGGTACTTTTATTAGAAACAAAGCAGATTTTTGTCTAAAGAAAATTGGGCAAAAAATAATCAAACCGGGGAACCCCCGGTTATATTTTACGCTCTACGATTTCTTGAACCAAAACCCTTTTTTGATTCCTTTTTCTTTATTTGCTCTTGCTTTTCACTACTATCCTTTAAAAACTTTGCCATTTTATCTTCAAAAGACATAAATTTTTGCTTATCATCAGTCTTATTCCAATCAATCTCAACTGGCATCGTTTTAGATTTTTTAGGTTCAGCTTGTCTTATTGATAAGCTTATTTTTCCCTCATCACTAATTGATAGAATCTTTACTTTAACAGCTTGATCTTTTTTTAAATAATCACTAACATTGTTGACATAATCATGAGATATTTCAGATATATGAACTAGTCCAGTCTTTCCTTCTGGAAGTTGAATAAAAGCACCAAAATTCGTAATACCTGAAACTGTGCCTTCAACTACACTACCTACTAAAACGGGCATAAATTAAATACTCCTCCTTTAGAAATTTTAAATACATCAACTTATCTTAGTATATATTATAACAATAAATATGTCAATCTGTTAAAATCAGTTATCTATGCCCTTATTAGACTTATCTCTATTTGTATCTATGACTATTATTTCATCAGGCTTAACCATTTTCAACTCTTCCCTTGCCATTTTCTCAATATATTCTAAAGAATCCGTATACTTTAGTTTTTCCTCTATATCCATTATTTCACTATTGAGCTTTTCAATTTCTTGTTGTTTTTGGAGTTTTTCTTTTTCAAGAGCCTTAATCTCTCTTTGTTGATTGAAGAATGTGATTCCTAAGTAAACAGCAAGAGCTAAGATAATCAAATGTCCAGCTCTAATTCTCTTTTTTACTTTTCTTTTTTTCATTAAAATCACCCTTTTTATCTTCGCTTTAGTATAATCTTTTCTACACAACTTTAAAAAATCCTTTGTCTAAATATGTTATAGTACCTATTTTTTGCGGAATATAGTCTTGATATTTTTCTTTAAACCTTTAAGCAATATAAAAGGTAACTTCAAGTATCTCCTAACCTTATTAGTTAAACGGTTTACTTTAGACTTAACCTTATTATATGGAACTTGTAGCTTGAAGCCCATCCATTTGAATGGAAAAAAAATAATCTTAAGTATTTGTTTAATTACTTTTATAATACTATTTGCAACCCATACTATTAAAGTAATTATAATCTTGCTTAGAAACTTTGAATATAAAAAAGCCCCAGTAAAAAATCCTAGAAAAATATACCCCCTTATTTCCCCCCAGTTAGTGTATAAAATAACCGTAAGGAATACTACAGAAATAATAATCCAAAAGATAAAATCTTCAATAAAAGTGGCAACTTTTTTTGGTTTTAAATAATATCTAAAAATCCTATACAAATCATATATAAACCCCATAACTATACCGCCATATAAAGTGGCTAAAAACACATAGGCTTGACTTTGAGCAAAAATATCCACCCTACCACCTCTCGTTAGTACTTAAATTACTTAAACATCTTTCCTAATAGTCCATTTCCTTTCCCACTGGATATTTCTTTGTTAGTGTATACTATACTATTTATAACGCCCTGGATAGTTACATTTCCGTCATCTAGATTTAATTTGCTAATATTTAATGAAGTACCCTTTATACTTACACCGCCTTTAGATGTAGCAAGAATAATTGTATTGTCGTTAAAGCTTTCTACAAATTCAACACCTGAAATCGCAAGTTTTTCTCTATCTTCAAGTATTATGTTATTGCTCTTACCCATAGCCTTCTTCTCGGTCATGCTATCTCCTCCTTTAATAAGCTTATGTTAATAAATATGTTTTTTATGGTTTGATTATGCTATGTATATATAGATTATATCTGTATAGTAAGGTATCCATCGAAGTGCAATAAACTAGGAAAACTTTTATTGAAACTCATTAACTGAAAATCCTCTTATGTGAGAACATCAAAGTAGGACTTCCTTATTAGTTATAAAAAAATACCTCCAAATAGATAATCTAATTTTATTTAATTAGACTGTCTGCTTGGAAGTATCGTATCAAATTGCAGTCCTATTTTATTGTATGTTCTTATACATTTCTTCTGCATTTTCTTTAGTTACATGTTCTAATAGCTTTAATACTTCTATTTTCATAGTATTAGTACCGAAATTTATCTCAATTTTGTCTCCAATGCTTAACTCAGTTCCTGGTTTTGCTTCTTTACCGTTTACGAAGACTCTTCCTTGTTCACAAGCTTCTTTTGCTACAGTTCTTCTTTTGATTATTCTTGCATTTTTTAAAAATTTATCTATTCTCATATAAGCTCACCTCTTTCTCTTATTCGTAGTCCTGCAACTCAAATTTATTTACTCGATTACTCTCAATAAATTTGATATTCACCTAGTTTTACCTACCTGCGATTCTTTCGAAAAGGCGCCCGAAAGAATCGGGTTAGGTCATAAAAAAATCAGGTCCTTGACCTGATTCTCTTATTTATTTACTGCTTCTTTTAATGTTTTTCCTGCTTTAAACACTGGAGCTGAAGATGCTGGTATTTTTATAACTTCTTCAGGATTTCTTGGGTTTCTACCTTCTCTAGCTTTTCTTTCTCTAACTTCGAAAGTACCAAAACCAACTAACTGAACTTTCTCTCCACCTGCTAATGCTTCTTCAACGCTCTTCATGAATGCATTTAAAGCGCTTTCTGCATCTTTCTTTGTTAAATTGCTTTTTTCTGCCATGCTAGCTACTAATTCAGCTTTATTCACAATATAACCTCCCTTATAATATTAATATGGTTACGTATAGCATATTCTATGTTTTTTAGCAAAATCCTTCTTTTCTATACTATTTTTTATCATTTTTTTTATTTTTATGTATTTTTGCCTTATCCCACATAAAATCCATATCCTCTAAAGTCATTTCTTTTAAATCTAGACCCTTTTTATTACTTTCTACTTCTATAAACTCGAACCTCTCGACAAATTTCTCTATCGTTCTATTAATAGCATTTTCAGGATTTATATTTACAAACCTACAAACATTTACTACTGCAAATAATAAGTCCCCTAGTTCACATTCTAAGCTGTCCTTATCATTGCGTTTAATTTCTTTCATAACCTCTTCTAATTCTTCATATAGCTTTTCTATTGCTCCACTTACATCATCCCAGTCAAATCCTACATCTGCTGCTCTCTGCTGAACCTTATAGCTCCTCATAAGTGAAGGAAGACTCTTAGGTATGTCCTTAAGTCTATCAGTATAGCTTTCAATATTTTTTTCTTCAGCTTTCATATCATTCCAGCTCATTAGCGCCTCAGATACATTATTAGCTGTTTTATCTAAGAACACATGAGGATGTCGATGTATGAGCTTATTACAAATATTTGTCGTCACATCCCAAAAGTTAAAGTAACCTTCCTCCTTGCCAATTTGGCTATGAAACACTACTTGAAGCAATAAATCCCCTAGTTCATCAGCTAAAGCATCCATATCATCATTATTGATGGCATCTACTACTTCATAAGCTTCTTCAATTACATATTCTCTCAAGGAAATATGGGTCTGTTCTGAATCCCAAGGGCATCCTTCCTTTCCTCTTAGCCTTTCCATGATTTTCATCAAATCATAGATGTCATATCTGATCTTATTCTTCACCTTAGGAACATAGACACTTGTTAGGAAACTTATGTCATCTATTCTATCTATTTCATATAGAGGAATCTTAAGGACCTTTTCTTCATGTTTAATACCTGCAGAGTTAACAACATATACCTCATGTTCATCCCCATAAACTTCCATAAGAGCAAGCTTAAGTTCTGATGCTCTCATTTTATCATACACCTGAGTTATTAAACAGTCAACATTTATATCGACATTTGTTTCATGAATGTTTAGTCCATCTATTATTTTAAGACCATTTATAGGGTCATGGCCTACTGATAATATTACGGGTTCAATAAAGCTTAATCCTGGTATTATCTCTAATTCTACAGCATCTCTTTTTTCAAGTTCTATTAGACTTGCTACTGTTTTTTCAGCTACTAATGGATGACCAGGTACACAATAAATTATGTTATGAAATTCTTCGGATTTTTTTATCAAATCATCCACTATAAACTCATAGACCTTTTCAAAGCTTTGTTGAGTCTCGTATACATAATCATATGAAGTATAATCAACACCTTTTTCATCTAGGTATTTTACTGTAGGATGATTCTCTGTCCTCAAAAAAACCCTATGTCCACTACATATCTGCTCTATAGCCCCTAATGTAAGAGAGCCTATATCGCCTGGTCCTAGTCCTACTATTGTGATTTTCCCCATAGTTTCCCTCCATATTTACTCTTATCATTGACAAATACTATTTTCTTTATACATGTGTACTTTTAGCTTTTTAAAAGTCCTTTATCTTTTAATGTCCTGGCTAGCTTTTCTCCCTTGGGCAATAGCTCAAAATCCTCTGTAGTTAGAGCCCCACTTAGAAGTAGTGAAGCCACATATGCAATTCCACCTGTACCAATTGATAGTATAGTTGATATCTTGCTCCCTATTAAGGCATTAGTATATCTATAAGTAAACCACGCCACACCAGTCATTATAAGTGTTGATATTATAGGTTTTAAAGCTATATCTATAAATCTAAAGTTAACTCTTGTATGTTTTTTGACCTCTATATAGTTTAGTATAGCCGCTACTAGATAAGTTACAACTGTACTGATAGCCGCCCCCTTTACATTTATAGAAGGTATACCTGTTAAAATATATGTCAAAATAACTTTTATTCCTGCTCCTATAGCTAAGTTACGTACAGGTATCATTATCTTTCCTATCCCTTGAAGTATGGATGTAAGAGATTGAATCAATGTTAAAAATATTAAGCTTATTGCTAGTATTTGAAGTATAGCTCCAGTACTTTGCTTTTCTGCAAGGCTATAGTTATAGTACAAAAGATCAATGATAGGTGTAGCCAATATAAATAAGCCTAATGCACAAGGCAAACCTATAAGAAGAGTTACCCTAACACCTGATTTAGTAGTAGCTTTAATATCCTCATAGTCCTTTCTAGCAAATGCACTAGATACTGCCGGTACTAAGCTTACTGCTATACCCATAGACAATACTTGTGGAAGGTTAATTAGGGTTTGTGCATTTCCCGTAAGCTGACCATACAACGCATTAGCCTGTGTCTCAGTAAAACCTATTTCTTGGAGTCTTCTCATAATTAAAGCCGCATCTATAGTATTTATTATTGGTAAAATAGATGCACCAATAGTAATAGGTATGGCTATCTTCAGAATATCCTTCACTATTTTACCTATAGTTTCTGGTTTTGTATTGCTTCTACTGTTTTTGATCTCTTCTGTTATTTTACCTTTTTCCTTAATATATATAATCACTATAATAATAGTACCTGCAATAGCCCCAGCAGAGGCTCCAAACGAAGCTCCTCCTGCTGCTTCTGGAAGTCCAATACCTACTAGTTGATATGCTAGAAGCAAGCCTATGGCAACACGAAACAGCTGCTCAATTAGTTGTGATATTGCAGTTGGTGTCATTACCTGTCTTCCTTGAAAATATCCCCTAAAAGCAGACATAATGGGCACAAAAAATAATGCAGGTGTCATAGCTATTAGTGAATAATAAGCATTACTATTTCCTATGGCATCTACAATAGATCTTGCAGATAAGAATACAAATACTGATGTAATTATCCCAGCAGCTAAAAATCCTGCGAAAGATATCCTAAATACTCTATGAGCTCCTCTAAAGTCATGAAGTGCTCTTTTCTCTGCTATTATTTTGGCAATAGCAGAAGGAAAGCCAGATGTTGATATTGCTACAAGTAATGTATAAAGTGGGTATGCTGTTTGAACATATCCCATTCCTTCTGAGCCTATCATGTTTGAAAGGGGAATTCTATAAAAAGCACCTAAGACTTTTACTATTAAACCTGCTATACCTAATATTGCAGCCCCCTTCAAAAAATTGTTTTTTGCCATAAAACCTGCCTCCAATCTTGAAATTCTACAGTTTAATACATTTCAATAGGATTTTAATAGAATACTAAGCAACCTTCAGATTTAACACTATAATTCTTAGCTAATGATAGGTGGCAACTCCGTTAACCGAAACAAGTTTACAAATTGTAGGTTTTCATAAGTGTGTATTTTATTAAAATCCTAAACCATACAGTCTTGATTCACAAATACTATTATATCAGAACTATGCTGGATAATGAATAAAAATATTTAAGCCTACCACTGTTGGTAGGCTATGTACGTAAATTATTGCTCCATTTGTTTAGATAAAAATGCTGCAGCTGTTTCAGCAAGCTTAACTTCAATCTCTCCCATCTTTACATTTGGTTCCTTAGTTATTAATACAACTGCACCAATTGGATCTCCTTGTGTTACTATAGGTGCAATAATCTGATTAAGATACTTTTCTGGATTTAACTCATCAGAGGCTAATCTGATTGGTTTATTTGCACCTGTAGCTATATAAGTCTCTCTGCCCTCCATTATTTTCTCTAGCTCAGGGCTTACTCTTTTATCCAAGTATTCCTTTTTTGAGCCTCCAGATATGGCAACAATAGTATCCCTGTCACAAATAACTGAAGTATGACCTATGTTCTCGTATAGTGACTCTGCAAATTCAGTAGCAAACTCATTTAGCTCGCCAATAGGAGAATATTTCTTTAGTATTACCTCTCCTTCCCTATCGGTGAATATCTCTAAAGGATCGCCTTCTCTTATCCTAAGTGTTCGTCTAATCTCTTTGGGTATTACTACTCTACCTAAGTCATCTATTCTCCTTACGATTCCAGTAGCTTTCACTTTTTTCCCTCCTCAATAATAAAAGTAAATATATAGCTTTGTTTACTTATTATTTTACTATTGAGATTTTTTTATGCATAAGTGGAAATTTTATAAAAGGCGCAAAAAAAGACTGATAAGACAGTCTTTTAGTTTTCTTCACTATTTTCTTGTGTTTTCTCATCAGTACTATTTTGCTCTTCATTCTTTGCTGGTTCAGTTTTCATAAGAATTTCTATCTTTGCTTTATCTCTTAATTCATTAACTTTTTCGTCAAACTTAGCAGATTCTTTGCTTTGTAAGTCAGCTAATACACTATCTTTAACATCTTCATAGGCTTCTTTTCTATCAGTAAGCTTTATGACATGATATCCAAAATCTGTCTTAACAACATCACTTATTTCACCAGGTTCTAGTTCAAAAGCAGCTTCTTCAAATTCAGAAACCATCATACCTCTTGTAAAATATCCCAAATCACCTTTTCGCTCTGCTGCTCCTGGCTCAGTTGATAAACTAGTTAAATCATCAAAATTCTTTCCTTCATTAATTTGTTTTAATATATCCTTAGCTTCTTCTTCTGTTTTCACTAGTATGTGACTAGCTCTAATAGATATATATGCATCCTTATTTTCATCATACTGTTTTTTAATATCTTCTTCTGAAATAATTGATTCAAAGAAATGATTTCTATATTTATTTACAATCATTTCTATTTTCATTCTCTTTTCCATAAAATCTTCTGTCATATTGTTTTGTTTAAGAAATTCTTTTAGCTTCTCTTGTCCACCTACTGATGCTATAAATTGATCTATTGCCTCTTCTACTTCTTTGTCACTTACTGTAATCTTTTGTTTCTCTGCATCTTGCAGTATTATTTTTTCAACTATAAGATTATCCAGTACTACTTGTTTTAACTCTTCTTCAAAATTTCTTCCTTGCCCCATGTCCTTTGACATAATATCCTTGCCTAATTGATTTTCATACATCTTTTTGTTTATATCAAAATTAATTCCAAATTCAGATTTTGATATGGGCTCCCCATTAACTATTGCAACTGAATCTTCCCTTGATGTACCACAAGCACTCAGCACCATAGATAATATAAGGATTGTTACTGTAGCTAAGATAACTTTTTTATTTATTTTAAATTGCAATCTTTACCCTCCTAACTATAAGCCTAACATATATATACATTATATATTATTTAATGTCCCATGAAAACCACTAATTTTTTCAATTAATTTTTCTATTTCATCTAATATACTCTCTTGAGACTTGCCCATAAGCTTATATTTGAAGTTTGGTGTTTTAGATATATCAAAGGTCATTCTTCTGCCAAAGGACAGTACTAGTTCATTCATAAGATCAGGTGTAATGCTTTCTATTGAATTAAAATCTAATTTGATCATATCACCATTTTGAGACACTGATACAATTTTAGCCTTACTACAAAGCGACTTAATATAAGATATCCTTAGTAGGTTAGTTACTTCTATTGGTATCTCTCCAAATCTATCCATTACCTCTTCTAGAACATCTGAATAATCCTGTTTATTCATAATAGATGCAATTCTCTTATAAATCTCTACTTTTTGCTCTTCATTTTCAATATATTTTCTAGGTATATAACCGTCTACATTAATCTCTATAGTAGTTTCTACAGCTTCCTCTTCCTGTTTCCCTTTTAGTTTCTTTATAGTTTCATCTAAAAACTTAACATATAAATCATACCCTATAGCAGCCATTTGTCCATGCTGCTCTGATCCCAATAGATTACCTGCTCCCCTTATCTCTAAGTCTCTCATAGCTATCTTAAAGCCTGAACCAAACTCTGTAAACTCTTTTATTGCCTTCAATCTCTTCTCTGCGACTTCAGTTAGCACTTTATTCTTTTCATAGGTAAAATAAGCCGAGGCTATTCTATTAGAGCGCCCTACCCTACCTCTTAATTGATATAATTGAGAAAGGCCCATTTTGTCAGCATCATGAATTATTATCGTATTTACATTAGGTATGTCAAGACCTGTTTCAATAATTGTTGTACATACTAATACATCTATCTCTCTATTGAGAAAGTCCATCATTACTCTTTCTAACTCTCTCTCGCTCATCTGTCCATGTCCAATGGCTACTCTTGCATCTGGTACTAGGCTTTTTACTTTTGAAGCAAATTGCTGAATATTATTAACTCTATTATATAGATAATAAACCTGTCCTTCTCTATTAAGCTCTCTGATGATAGCATCTTTTATTAGCTGTTCATTGTATTCAACAACATATGTCTGCACAGGATATCTCTCTTCCGGAGGTTCTTCAATAATACTCATATCTCTAATACCTATTAATGACATATGAAGAGTTCTCGGAATAGGAGTTGCCGTTAATGTAAGCACATCTATGCTCTGTTTAATTATCTTAATAGCTTCTTTATGCTTAACTCCAAACCTTTGCTCTTCGTCAATAATCAGTAATCCTAGGTCTTTAAATTTAACATCCTTTGATAATAGCCTATGGGTTCCGACTACGATATCAAGATTTCCACTTTTTAAATCATTGATTATTTTCTTTTGCTGATTTGCTGTTCTAAATCTACTTAGCATTTCAGCCTTGACAGGGAATTGGCTAAATCTCTCAACTATTGTATTATAGTGCTGCTGAGCTAATATGGTTGTAGGTACTAAAATAGCTACTTGTTTACCATCCATTATTGCCTTAAATGCAGCTCTCAGTGCCACCTCAGTCTTCCCATACCCTACATCTCCACACAACAGCCTATCCATAGGTCTGTTTTTTTCCATGTCTTTTTTGATTTCTTCTATACATCTTAACTGATCTTCAGTTTCTTCATAGGGAAAAGCATCTTCAAATTCTTTCTGCCATGGAGTATCAGGAGAAAATTTATATCCTTGTACTGTTTGTCTAGCTGCATAAAGCTTTATCAAATCTGCAGCCATGTCTTCTATAGCCTTCTTGACCTTTGTTTTGGTCTTTGCCCACTCGCTGCTACCAAGCTTACTTATTTTAGGCTCTACAGTATCTGAGCCGATATACTTTTGGATTAAATTCATCTGGTCAATTGGCACATAGAGTTTGTCTTCTCCTGAATACTTCACTGATAAATAATCCTTCTTGACTCCTTGTACTGTTAATTGCTCTATTCCAACATACTTTCCGATACCATGAGTTTCATGAACTACATAATCTCCAACATTTAAGTCTGTAAAGGATGCTATCTTAGCGGAATCTTTTCTCGCCTTAGTAGCTCTTGCTTTCTTATAGGTTCCAAAAACTTCTTTATCACTTATAATAGCAAACTTTAGGTTTGAATATTCAAATCCCCTGCTTATGCTTCCGGCAGTTACGAAGACTTGACCCGACTTTATTTCTCTAATAGCATCATCTACATAGTTACATTCAATATTGTTTTCTAAAAGATTCTGTACTAACCTAACTCCTCTTTCTTTAGTTCCAGAAAGTATGATAGTCTTATATCCTCTATACTTAAGATGCTTAAGCTCCTCTACTAGTATTTCAATCTTATTATGAAAAGATTGCATACCCTTTATACTGAAATTTATAATGGCCTTAGGTCTAAATCTAGGATTATTTTTTAGGAGATTAGTTGTAGTGATACAAGTATTTTTAGATATATTTTCTAAAATAGTATCATAGGTGTGATAAATGTCTTGATGCCTAGATAATACTTCTCCTCTTTCGAACTGGTCAGTATATCTATTCATAAAATCCTGCCTAAGTCCTTTTACACTTTCCTCTATTCTCTGAGGCTCATCTACTATGACTACAGAGTCATTCTTGAAGTATTCAATAATATTTGAAAAGTTTTGCCCTAAGTAAGGAACTAATAAATCAAGGTTTCCTATACTCAATCCATTTGACAATCTCTCTATATAGGATTTGAACTTTTCTGTTAGATTTTCAACTATTCCCAACTCGCCTTTTTTCTGAAGTTTCTTAGTTGCAGTGCTTAAATCGCTTTCAATTCCATTTATAACATTATTAATCTCTTCCTCTAATATAAGAATCTCTTTAATTGGTGGGATATGAATCTTAGTTAAATTTTCAATTGATCTCTGAGTTTTTAAATCAAATATTCTTATTGAATCTATTTCGTCATCAAACAGCTCAATCCTAAATGGATTTGATGAATTAACTGGGAAAAGGTCAATGATACCTCCTCTTATACTAAATTGTCCTACTCCTTCTACCATATCCACTCTTTCATAGCCTTGAGTGACGAAAATCTTTGATAACTTATTTAAATCAATAATCTGTCCCATTTCAATATCAATGGTATATTCTTTAATTAGAGTCTTTGCCATTATCTTATTCATTATGGATTGAATAGAAGATACTACTAATATGTTTTCACCTTGAATCAGCCTATCTAGGACTCTTACCCTATGATTTGATACCTCTTGACTATGGGCAGCAATATCATAAAAAACTACTTCCCTCGTAGGAAATAATTCACTATTTTCTTTGCCAAAAAAAACTAAATCCTCCAAAATCTTTTTTGCTCTTATTTCGTCATAGGTTATTATAAGAATTTGTTTACTTAAGTGTTGATTTAAAGCATAAGAAATATGGGCTATATTTTCTTCAGATAACCCATGTAAAGCAATTGGTGAAGTTTTTTTATTTATTTCATTTATTAATTGATCATATGAAGACAGATTTTTTAAACTGTCTATAAACATATTTAATTCCACAAAACCAGCTCCTTAGCTAGAACGCCTGTAGCCCAGGTTTTAGATACCTGGGCTCTCAATATTTATATTAAACTCATTCATTGCGGCACTTATGCCACTTGTGATAATCTTTTCAACTGCCTTTGCAGCTTGTTCGACTGTATTATCTATAATCACTCTATGTTCCTTTGAAAAACCACTTAAAACAAAATCTGCTAAATCTTGATGCTCATTTGGTTTACCTACACCTATCTTGACCCTTGGGAAATTTTCGCTTTGAAGCAAGTATATGATAGATTTTAATCCATTATGAGTGCCTGCACTTCCTTTTGCTCTTATTCTGAGTGACCCAAATTTTATATCTACATCATCTACTATAACAATAATATTTTCTATTGGCAGTTTGTAGAACTTGCTTATTTCTAATACACTTTCTCCACTTCTATTCATATAGGTCTGAGGCTTTACAAGAAGTACTTTTTCATTACCTATTTGAGTCTCTCCATAAAGTGACTTGAATTTAATTTTAGTTATCTTAGTATTATTCCTCTGAGCAAGACAGTCTATTGTATCAAATCCTACATTGTGTCTAGTTCCCTTGTATTTCGTACCTGGGTTACCTAGTCCTATTACTGCATACAAACAACCAACTCCTTCATGAGCCTAATCAAATATTCTACTAACAGACTCATTTTTGTATATTCTTCTTATTGCCTCAGCTATAATAGGAGCTACTGATACTACTTCAATCTTATCTATTTTCTTTTCTCCTGTTAATGGAATTGTATCTGTAACTACTAGTTTTTCTATAACAGAGTTCTGTATTCTCTCAATGGCAGGTCCTGATAAAACAGCATGAGTACAGCATGCAAAAACTCTCTTAGCTCCAAAGTCCTTTAATACACTTGCAGCCTTAGTCATAGAACCAGCTGTATCTATGATATCATCAACTATTATAGCATCTTTTCCTTCAATATCTCCTATTACATTCATAACCTCTGATACATTTGCTTTTGGTCTTCTTTTTTCTATTATAGCAATAGGTAAGTCTAATATACTAGCAAAATTCCTTGCTCTTTGTACTCCTCCAACATCAGGTGATACTATTACTGTATCACTAGCTAAATTCTTTTTAAAATACTGTGCTAGTATTGGCCCGCCAAGCAAATGGTCAACTGGTATGTCAAAATAGCCCTGTATCTGAGCTGCATGTAGATCCATAGTTATAATTCTATCTGGTCCAGATACTTCAAGTAGGTCTGCAACAAGCTTTGCTGTAATTGGATCTCTTGCCTTTGCTTTTCTGTCCTGCCTTGCATATCCATAGTAAGGGACTACAGCATTTATTCTTCCTGCAGAAGCTCTTTTTAATGCATCAATCATAATTAAAAGTTCCATTAAATTATTATTGACAGGTGGGCATGTAGGTTGAATTACAAATACATCATATCCTCTTACAGTTTCACCAATATTTACTGATATTTCTCCATCACTAAATACACCAACCTCACTATTCCCAAGTGTCTCACCTAGCTCCATGCAAATCTTCTCTGCTAATTCTTTATTTGCATTACCAGTGAAAATCTTCAAGTCTCTTCCACTAATGTTCATTTATAGTCCTCCTTTATTTTTTTAAGCCTTTCTTTTCAACCCAGCCTTCTTTGTTTACTTGTTTAGCTCTTGCAATAGAAAGACTTCCCTTTGGTACTCTTTCTGTAATAGTAGAGCCGGCAGCAATATATGCCCCTTCCTCTACTTCTACTGGTGATATAAGATTAGTATTGCAACCTATAAACGCATTATCTTGAACTATAGTTTTGTGTTTTTTCTTACCGTCATAATTTACAAATACAGTTCCACAACCTATGTTAACACCTTTTCCTACAATGGCATCTCCAATATATGAGAGATGAGAAGCCTTTGAATTGTCATCTATTTTAGAATTTTTAACTTCTACAAAATCACCTATCTTTACATTCCTTCCTATTTCACTATTTGGTCTTAAATATGCATATGGTCCAATATGAGCATCATCATCTATTTTGCTCTCTATGATTGTTGATATCTGAATTTCTACTCTATTTCCTATAACACTATCTACAATTCTAGAGTTATGTCCTATTATTGAATCCTCTCCAATTCTGGTCTTACCTTCAATGATGACACCAGGATATATTATAGTATCTCTTTCTATCCTCACATCAGCATCTATATAAGTATTTTCAGGATTTATTATAGTAACCCCATTAGTCATATGAGTACTATTAATTCTTTTTCTCATTATTTTTTCGGCTTCAGCAAGCTGTTGTCTTGAATTGATTCCAAAAATCTCTTCATTGTCTAATATTTTGTATCCTCCCACTTTTAACCCTAAATCATTAAGTATCTTAATGGCATCAGTAATGTAATATTCGTTTTGAGCATTATTGTTATCTAATCTATCCAGTGCTATTTTTAGACTTTTTCCATTAAAGCAATAAATACCTGAATTAATCTCTTTAATCTCTCTTTGCCGCTCACTTGCATCTTTGTGCTCAACTATTGCCTCTACATTTCCATTTTTGTCTCTTATTATTCTTCCATAGCCTGTAGGATCATCAAAGTCAGCACTTAAAACTGTTGCTTCATAATTGCCTTTTTTATGAAAATCTATAATATTATTTACTGTTTCATTAGTAATTAGGGGAGTATCTCCATATAAAATAATGACATGACTATCATCTTCTATAAAATCTCTTGCCTGCATTACAGCAAATCCAGTTCCATAAGGTACTCCTTCACCCATAGGTTGTTCTATAAAAGTTACTTCTTCTTCTATAGTCTTTCTTACAAGATCGCTTCTATTGCCTACTATTACTATGTTTTTGTCTATACCAGAGGACTTAGCAGTATTTATTACATGGCTTAGTAGGGGCCTCCCGCATATCTTATGCAAAACTTTTGGAAGCTTTGATTTCATTCTAGTACCTTCTCCCGCTGCAAGTATAATCGAAAATATCATTTTTCACACCTCTCTATCTATTATTCAATACTATTATATAGATAATATTTAGCTATTTTATGTCTTTTAATTCATTTAGTAGAGCAAACTTGTTTAAAAGCCACCATTAATAATATACTCTTTTACATATAAAAAAACAAGATAATACTCTAAATTTGTATACAGTATTACAATATATTAATTTAAATAACGTACAAAAAAGTAAAAAGGGTCATATGACCCTTTAGTTTACTCATTCATTGCTTTTTCATACTCAGCAAAAACTGCTTCTTGTATTACATTTCTAGTTTCTGAATTAATTGGATGAGCTATGTCTCTAAACTCTCCATCAGCCATTTTCCTACTTGGCATAGCGATAAATAATCCATTTTGTCCTTCAATTATTTTAATGTCGTGTACTACAAATTCATCATCGAATGTAACTGATACTATAGCCTTCATCTTTCCTTCGTTGCTGACTTTTCTGACTCTTACGTCTGTTACCTTCATGAATTCACCACCTTCCCACGGGGTCTATAAGCTTTAATTTTGCATTACTTTTATATTCTCTATTTTTTTGGTAATTCCTTCTTTATAATCAAAAAATATTTATTTTTTGTATGTTTATGCTCATATATTTATATTTTAAAGCTTTTTATCTTTTATTATTATGTTATATTTATTACTAGAATAGTAGTATTATAATAAGTTTATTGTTGACAAGGATTATCAAGTTATATCCCTATTTCCACATTATGCCTACTCAACTTGAATATTATACTTCATTTTTAATTCTCATATCACATAATCTATAAATATTTAATATTATAAATTATTTCCTTCTTAAAAAGATACTGTTGTGGTATAATCATCACTGTATCAAGTAGAATTACCTTAGAATATATTAATAATAGTACAATTGTTGGCAATAATATGAATAATCATGTTATTCCTTATCAGGAGGTTATATAATGTTTTCTTTTAATATACATAATCATAGCTTTTCTCATGTCCATTTTATTGGCATTGGTGGAATAAGTATGAGTGGATTAGCCGAAATACTTTTAGAAAATGGGTACAGAGTTTCTGGTTCTGATATGAAGTCTTCTAACATTCTAAAAAAGCTTGAAAGTAAGGGTGCTGTAATAAACATAGGTCATAACAGAGACAATATAGGTGATGCAGATTTAGTGGTATATACTGATGCAATAAGCAAAGATAATCCTGAATTATTAGAAGCTTATGAAAAAAATATAACTACTGTAGATAGAGGAACTTTTCTAGGTCAGTTAATGAGGTTATATAAGAACTCCATTGCTGTAACTGGTACTCATGGTAAAACTACAACTACTGGAATGATGTCTGTTATTTTTAATGATTCGCATTTAGACCCTACTATTCTGTTAGGAGGAGAATTAGACCAGATAGGTGGTAATGTTAGAATAGGAAATGGAGAAGTGCTACTTACTGAAGCATGCGAATATAAAGGAAATATACTGAAGTTTTATGCAACAATTGGAGTTATATTAAATATAGATGAAGATCATTTAGACTATTATCAGGATTTAAATCATATTATTCAAACCTTCTCAGATTTTGTTAAGCTAATATCTGAAGACGGGTATATTGTTGCAAACAGTGACGATAAAAATGTTATGAAGGCTATTAAAAACTCTAAATGTAATATAATAACATTTGGAGTCAAAGATGATGCTATATATCGTGCAACTGATATTACCTTTAATGATAGAGGACTTCCATCCTTTAAACTAGTAGTAAATAATGATAAAACCTATGAAGTAACACTAGGAGCACTAGGAATTCATAATGTATATAATGCACTAGCCGCCATAGCCACTGCTCACATCTGTGGAGTTTCAATGGATTCAATCATTGATTCAATAGTTAAGTATACAGGAACTCATAGAAGACTGGAATACAAAGGTAATCTAAGGGGTGCTACCATTATAGATGATTATGCTCACCATCCAACTGAAGTAAAAGCCACCCTAGCTGCACTTAAGAACTCGTCTAATGGCAAAATAATATGTGCATTTCAACCTCATACTTATACAAGGACTAAAGCTTTATTAAATGAATTCGCTGACTCATTCTCTGATGCTGACAAGGTTATAATTGCAGATATATATGCTGCTAGAGAGCAGGATACAGGTGTTATTCACTCAAGGGATTTAGCAAATGAGATAGTCAAAAATGGTGTTGATGCTGAATACTTAGGAACTTTTGAGGAAATAGGTGATTATATTAGAAATAATGCTTCTGAAGGAGATATTATAGTTACTATGGGAGCAGGAGACATATATATAGTTGGCGAAATGTTACTTGGTAATAAATAACAAAATCAACTTAGTTTCTATAGTGAAAAAATAAGCCTGCAATAGCAGGCTTTTGTTTTGTGCATTAAGTGAGAATTTCTCATTTCACTTGGAATTACAAAGAGATATGTCATACTGAGTATCGCAACGGTCTCTTTTTAATCATTATTTTTATTTTCTTCAGTTACCTCTTCTTCCACATTATAAATATCCATCATCAAGTCTCTTATTTTCACAGGATCATGTATAAAATATGATAATCTTTGATTTCCATATGCTCTCTTTTCTTCTGCACCAGGCAATGTGGTCATTGACATATTATCCATATCAAAACCTATTAGGCCTGTGGCATAACCTAAGGCATCTGTTAGTTTAACATCCGTTTTAACATAGTCAAAGGCTGTATTTACTACATTTATAAGTTTAAGGCTTAAGGATTTCTTTATTGCTGATTTTAAAAACTCCTGTTGTGCTCTTATTCTTCCTAAATCCCCATCAGGATATCCTACTGTCTTGTCAGTATTGTGCCTATACCTTAAATACTTGACTGCTTGCTCTCCTTTTAAAACCTGTTTCCCTTTTGGTATATCTATACGTAAAGGTGGTTTATCATGTGGGTCATAATAATCCATATGAAAAGGTACATTTACCTCTACACCACCAATGGAATCTACAATCTTGGCTACACCTTTGTAGTCTACCATAATATAATGATGAACAGGAACTTGTCCTAAAACTTCTCCTACTGCTTTTTTGACTCCTTCAGTCTTACTTCTACCATATACTGCATTTATTTTTCTAAGTTCAGCACCATCATACCCCTTTGTGTGATAATAGGTATCCCTTGGAATAGATATCATATCTACCTTTTTGTCCTTAGGGTCATAGCTTGCAAATATCAAAGTATCAGACCTAGCGCCTTCCATCCCCATAAGTATGAAGTTTACTCTCTTGCTCTTAGCTATGGCTTCTTGTAAAGGGTCTTTAGGCTTCTCTTCCTTCATGGAGTCCTCATCATTCTTTTCATCATCTTCATCATTATCAGTAATACCTGGTTCCTCTTCTGATGGTACATATATTTTAGAGTATGTATATACACCTGCACCAACAGCTAATAGGAAACATGCAAGAGCAATAGTAAAAACCTTTAAAAAATATTTCAATGCACACACCTACTTTCAGTTTTATGAAGTGTAAATTTTGCAAAATTAGGCTACCAAAAAAATCTTATAGTGTTTATGAAAATTATAACATATTAAAAAATATTAAAAAGTTAAGATTATATTACAAAATTAAAGATATCCACAGGATTGTTTGTTTTCCTTGCAGATATCCACAAAATTTGTCATTTATACTCAATTATGTGCAAAATTTTTTTATGCCTTTGAATAATTATTTTCTCTCCCTCAGCAAGTCTCTAATTTCAGTAAGTAAAATTTCTTCCTTAGTTGGTTCAGCAGGCTTTGGCTTTTCTTCTTTTTTCTTAACTGAATTTATAGCCTTAATAAAAAGAAATATTGAGAATGATATGATCAAAAAGTCAATTACTGACTGAACAAATTGTCCATAATTTAGATAAAGTGCTTCTGTTGTTCCACTGGCTTCCCTTAGTAATAACTTATCCTCTGCAAAATTAATGCCTCCTAATAAAAGTCCCAATAGTGGCATAATTACATCATTTACAAGTGATGTTACGATTTTTCCAAAAGCACCACCAATAATAACCCCTACTGCTAAATCAACTACATTTCCTCTCATTGCAAATTTCTTAAACTCTTTAAGCATATGTTCTCCCTCACTTCATAGTTACTATTTTTATACTATTATATCATATTTCTCTTGTTCATTATCACAATCTCGCAACACAAATTTATTTACTCGCTACCCTCCATAAATTTGGTGCTCGTTGCGTTTGACCTAACCCGATTTTCTGAAAAAAGCATTCAGAAAATCGGGTTAGGTCATAAAAAGAAAAGAGAGTTTTAGCTCTCTTTTTCACCATTAATTAGTATCTTTACTTTATTAACTTCTATATCTTTTCCAGCTCTCCTCACTGCTTCATTTACGGCTATAACTATACCATTACAGCATGGAACCTCCATATGAGCTACTGTAATTCCTGTTATATCATTATTTGAAATTATATTAGTTAGCTTTTCAACATAAAAATTCACATCATCTAGCTTTGGACACCCAATTGCTACTGCTCTATTTTTAAGTAGGTCTAAGTGATAATTTGGATATGCAATAGGTACACAGTCAGCACTTACTAATAGCTCTTTTCCATCATAATACGAAGCCTTTTCAGGTATTAGCTTTAATTGAACAGGCCATTGTGACAACTGTGGCTTTATTTTAATTTCAATATCTCCTGTAGATACAGAACTTGAGGTTCCTCTTTTTTCATTTCTCTGAATAGCCATAGCCCTACTTCCAGGACATCCTCCTACATGACTATGTTCTAAGGAAGCTTTATTTTCATTTAAATTCTCTAAGTGCTTTGCTGCTACTTCTTCATCAAATTCATCTGCTTCCCTTTCAATTATCGTTATAGCACCCATTGGACAATGTCCAATACATTTTCCTAATCCATCACATAAATTCTCTGATATTAGCTTTGCCTTACCATTAACTATTTTTATAGCACTTTCTGCGCATCCTTTTGTACACAATCCGCATCCAATACACTTTTCTTCATCAATATGCATTATTTTTCTTAAAGCCATCTTCAACGCCCTTTCATGTTATTATATTTTCATTATAACTTAACATAAATAATAATACACGAAAAGGCTCACAAAAATCAGTGATGTTTGTCACATTAAATACTAGCAACTAGGTCTATATTTAAACCTAAGCAAAAGTACAAGCTACCTGCTTAAATCAACTCCTTCTACTGCAATCTCTTTGTCTGGCAAATCAGAAGTTTGCTCTGACATTTTTATTGTAACCTTTTCTCCAACATTAGCTTCTTTAAATAAATAAACTTTGATATTATCTATATTGTACAAATCAAAATCCTCAGTTGCCTCCGGCTCCCTTGTCCTTACAAAAATTTCAGGCCTTGGGCTTCAGCAACTTCCTACTATTTCTGTATATATTGTGATTGCTTTTTTACCTAAAGCTCTTAGATATTTTCTTACTTTATCATCTATAATTATGTTCATAATATACCTCCATATTTTCTACTCTTCAATAAAGTATTTCTTCTTAAAATAATATATATCTAATATACCCACCTATCATGGTAATTATCTTTAACAAGAAAAATACATAATACCAATTCCTTTTTTTCTCGAAAAAGGTTATTATATTATTATAAACTAGATATTCTAGGAGGAATTGATTTGAAAAAAATAAAAGGTATGTTGGCTGTATTTCTAGTCTGTGCGATTTTAGGAATAATTCTTTCTATACAATTTAAAATTACTCAAAATGTCACCGGAGGTGATACCCCTATTGCTAAATCTAAAACTCTACTGGCAGAATTAAATAAGCTAGAAGCTCAAAGAGCAGAGGTTAAAAAAGATTTATCAGAGGTTGAAGATGAAATTAAAAGACTTGAGCAAGAACAGGCCAATAAAAATTATTACCTAAGAAATCTTTATAGTGAATTAGAAAAATATAATATGTTTATAGGCTATAAAGAAATACAAGGTCCTGGTGTTGTTGTGGAAATCAGCGAACCTGAAAAAGAGGCTATTTTTGATGATGGTACTAGCATCATAGCATATAATTATGATTCTCTCTTACAGATAATAAGCTTTTTAAACGCTGCTAATGCTGAGGCAATCTCCATAAATGATATAAGATATACATCATATTCAACACTTGAGTTAGAAAATAATTCATTAATTTTTGATGACCATGTTTTAAGTCCCCCAATTACAATCAAGGCTATAGGTGAGCCTAAGGAATTAGAAGCTAACCTCACCTTCAGGAACGGAATATTAGATGCTATGAAAAGACAGTTACACCTCAAGGTCAATGTATCTAGAAAAGATGATATTGTAATACCTAGTATCAACAAAAAAATTGAGCTCAAATATGTAAGGCCTATAGACAACTTGGATAATTAAAAAGGCTTAGTCTCCTAGGGTATAGTTTGGTTTCCTAGGAACTAGCCCTTATTAACCCTATATTCTTTTTTGAAGCTTCTTTCGTAAGTCTTCATATCCTGGTTTTCCTAATAATGCAAACATGTTTTTTTTGTAAGCCTCAACTCCAGGTTGGTCAAATGGGTTTACTCCTAATAAGTATCCACTTATAGCACATGCCTTCTCAAAGAAAAATATTAATTTCCCATAATAGAATTCATTTAATTCTGGCACATCAATAACTAGGTTAGGAACTCCTCCATCTACATGAGCAATTACTGTGCCATTAAATGCCATCTTATTTACATAATCTAAGGTTTTTTCTGCAAGATAATTTAAGCCATCAAGGTCTGAATCCTCTCTACTGATTTTTATCTCTCTTGAATAATTTCTAATATTAATTGTAGTCTCAAATAAAACTCTTTTCCCGTCCTGAATATACTGACCTAAAGAATGAAGGTCAGTAGAAAATGCAACAGAAACAGGAAATATTCCTTTCCCATCCTTTCCTTCACTTTCTCCATAAAGCTGTTTCCACCATTCAGCAGTAAAGTGCAAAGAAGGTTCATAGCTAGCTAATACTTCTATATGCTTTCCTTTTCTATAGAGTAGGTTCCTTAGGGCAGCATATATATAGCAGTGATTTTTCTCCAGATTTTTATGAGAATAATCTTCTCTTGCAGCTCTTGCACCTTTCATTAGTAAATCAATATCTATACCTGCAGTGGCAATAGGAAGCAATCCTACAGGTGTAAGTACAGAAAATCTACCACCTATATCATCAGGTATGACGAATGTTTCATACCCTTCATCCTCTGCAAGTCTTTTCAATGCTCCCTTTTCTTTATCAGTAGTTACATATATCCTCTTTGAAGCTTCACTCTTTCCGTATTTTTTCTCCATAAATTCCTTAAATATTCTGAATGCAAGAGCAGGCTCAGTAGTGGTTCCAGACTTCGATATGACATTTATGCTTATGTCTTTATTTTTTACGATATCTAACAAATCTCCAATGTACTTTGTGCTAATGCTATTTCCGGCAAAATAAATCTCAGGTGCTCTCCTTTCTCCGGCAGGAAGCAAATTATAAAATGAATGATTAAGGGCTTCTATAGTAGCTCTTGCACCTAGATATGACCCTCCTATGCCTATTACTATCAATACTTGTGAGTCTTCTTTTATTCTAGCAGCTGCTTTCTTTATCCTTTCAAACTCCTCAATATCATACTCTATAGGATAATCCATCCAGCCTAAAAACTCTTTCCCCAAACCTTTTTTATTATGCAACAAATCGTGAGCAGTAAAAACCTGTTCTCTAATACTATTAATTTCTGCTAATGATACCATTGAATTTGAAAAATCCAAAAAAATATCTTGCACTTTTATCACCCTCTTGTAATTATTAGAGCATTAAACACTATTTTCTATATACGTTCAGAAAAAAAGCTGGCTAACCAGCTTTTTATCCAACTAACTCAACAGTCAACAGTGCAAAATCATCGTCTACGTCTTTATATTTAAATTCATTTAGATTTTTTTCTATGGCATCTAGTAGATTGTCTCTATGTTTACTTGCTATATCTATCAATCTATCAAATCCAAATAGTTCTCCTTTTTCATTTCTAGTTTCAATTACTCCATCAGTATAAAATAATATTTTATCACCTTTTTTAAGTTTAATAGATTTTTCTTCATATTTTATAGTATCAAATAGACAAGTTATTGGGTAGCCTTTAGCCTCTAGAAATTCTATTCCATTACTATTGATATGTAGTGGAATACAGTTATGTCCGCCATTAACATATTTAAACGTATTATCTCTTTTATCAAAAATACCATAAAATATTGAAAAATACTCTTCTGTGTCAAGATTTAAATCTAAAAATCTCTGATGTAATTCACTAATGGCCTCACTTGGATCTAAGTAGTCATATTTTATTGATTTCATAGCCTGCCTAATAAACATAGTCATTATCGACGCTGTAATTCCATGTCCAACCACATCACTTATATAAATACCTATAAGGTCTTCATTAATCTTATTTATATCAAAAATATCGCCACTTAGCATCTCTGAAGGAAAATATAAATAATCTATATTTAGTGGACCTAATTTCCCTTGTTTAGGTAATATTTTTTTCTGAATAGTTCTAGCAAAAGACAAATCCTTACTCATCTTTTCATTCTTCTTAATTAACTCTTTTTCCAGCTTTCTTTCTTTGGTTACATCTCTAAAAACCTCAACTGCTGCATAAATATTACCGTTTAGATCTTTAACTGGTGAACTCTTCACAGAAAATATTCTATTTCCAATTACTTCTTCTTTCTCCACTATTTCACCTGTATTCACTGTAGCTTCTGTAATGCATCTTTTACAAGCACAGCCCTTTCCAAGGACTGAATAGCACTTCTTGCCTATAATGTTACCACCTAAAGCTTCCTTCATTGATTTATTGGCAAATATTATAACTCCATTCTGGTCTATGACTCGTACCCAGTCTACCATGCCATCTAGCACTTCGTAAGAAATAATACTATCTCTTTTAGTTTTATCATTTAGAACAAGTTTCTTAGGTTCTTGAATCAAATGCTACCCCCCCTCTATTTATAAAATACACTATAATAGTCTGTTGTTTTTTAAACTATATTTTACACTATGTTATATAATCATGACAAAATTCTTTTAGAGAATGTACTTAAATAACTCTATTAATTAGTATTATATCATAATTTTAGTGTTTTTCTATATTTATATATTGTACATTCACAGCAAAGAAAAGAGGCATATTGCCGCAGTAGTATTTGATTTCTGGCATAATGTTATATATAATCTATATTAAATATAGGAAAAGGAGGTGAATCTGATGGATAATTTAAGTCAAGCTACATACTCTACTCCTGATAGAAGTTTGTTAGAGACACTAGGCAAATGGTCTGGATTTGTAGGCATAATGAATATAATAACAGGGGCAATTACATGCCTGGGAGCATTCGGTACATTTGGTATTTCTTTAATTCCTGGAATTATTCAAATCATACTTGGGGTTAAGCTTAGAAATGCTAAAACATCTATTGACAAGTATTTAACAGGAGATGCAAGAGAAGTAAATGGTATTTTTGAGAAATTAGGCTCATATATGAAGTTGCAAGGCATCTTAATGATTGTAGGTCTCGTTATGGCAGTTATAGTTATAATTGTTGTTATTATAGGTGGAATTGCTCTTTTCAGCCAATTTGGAGGTTATTACTAAAAAGCTTCTAAGAAAAAAGCAGGTTTACAGCTAATAAACCTGCTTTTTTTATTCTAGAAATATAGGTTTTTATCGAAACGCCATAAACTAAGAAAGCTTTTATTGAAGCTAATTAATGGAAAGCTCTTGAATATATGAATTACAAAATAGAATTTCTCTATTCCCTATAAAAAATTACTTCCTCGTAATCATCTTCAGTACATCTTGACAGTACATATAATAAATCCGAAAGTCTATTTACATATTTGATTAAATGAGGGTTTATATTGGTTTTCTTTGAAAGAGAAATTATTCTTCTTTCAGCTCTTCTACAAACAGTTCTCGCCACATGTAAAATAGCTGATATCTTACCTGCTCCTGGTATTATGAAGTGATCAGGTTTTTTTATTCTTTCTATATATTTGTCAATTTCCTCCTCTAGAAAAGTTACTTCTTCTTCTTTTATCATAACTGGTCTTTTGCTCTCATCTTCTGTAGCTAACTCAGCTCCTACATCAAATAGTCTTCTTTGAATATGATGAATTAGGTTGAATATCTCACTGTCTTCTACAAAATTCTTAGATAGACCTAGCCAACTATTTAACTCATCTATGGTTCCATAGCTTTCTACTCTCAAATCATCCTTATCTACTCTTTTATTATCAAACAAACTAGTTTGACCTTTATCTCCAGTCTTAGTATATACACTCATAAATACACCTCTTTTCTATTCTATAATCAAAATATACCCAAAACAATACTGTTTATTTATTATCTGTGATATATATCACACTTTTATTTGATACCAATCACGGTTTTACATTCTAATATCTCTTATTATAATAAGTAGTTGATAAAGTTAATTATAAAGTTTAGCGAATAACTTATAAGGTATATTTATACTGTTAATATTAATACATTTAAATAAAGGAGGATTTTTTAATGAGTATGTTTTGTTTTCAATGCCAAGAAACAGCAAAAGGAACAGGCTGTACAATTAGGGGAGTATGTGGCAAGCCTGCTGAAGTAGCTAATCTTCAGGATTTGCTTATCTATTCACTAAAGGGGATCTCATTCTATAACAACAAAGCTAGAGAATTGAAGCTAGACACAAAAAAGGCTGACCGCTTTATTATTGAAAGTCTTTTCATGACTATTACTAATGCTAACTTTGATAAAGCTCGTTTTGTATCAAAAATTAAAGAGGCATTAAAGCTTAGAGATGAAATTAAAAAATCAGTAGTTAAGGCTGGAGGAAGCATTGAAGATATTACTCATGATTCTGCTTCTTGGTATTCTGATTCAGAAGATGTATTCGATGAAAAGTCAAAATACGTAGGAATTTTAGCTACAGAAAATGAAGATGTAAGATCTCTAAGAGAGTTATTAACATATGGTCTTAAGGGTATGGCAGCATATGCTGAACACGCTCTAAACTTAGGCTATGAAGATGAAGGAGTATATTCTTTTATTGGAAAGGCTTTAGTAGCTACTACAGACAACAGTCTATCAGCAGATGACCTAGTAGCCCTTGTAATGGAATGTGGAAAACATGGTGTAGATGTAATGGCTCTATTAGACAAGGCTAACACTAGCACTTATGGTCATCCTGAAATAACTAAAGTTGATATAGGTGTAAGAAACAACCCAGCAATACTAGTAAGTGGACATGATTTAAAAGACTTTGAAGAAATACTAAAACAAACTGAAGGAACTGGAGTAGATGTATATACTCACGGTGAAATGCTACCTGCTCACTACTACCCAGCATTTAAAAAACATTCTCACTTTGCAGGAAACTACGGAAATGCTTGGTGGAAGCAAGATAAAGAGTTTGATAGCTTCAATGGGCCTATTATACTAACTACAAACTGCCTAGTTCCTCCAAAGGATTCATATAAAGATAGAGTTTATACTACTGGTGCAGTAGGCTTCGAAGGATTAACACATATAACAGCAGATGCTAATGGTAAAAAAGATTTCACTCAAGTAATTGAGCATGCAAAGAAATGTGCAGCTCCTACTGAAATTGAAACAGGTGAAATAGTTGGTGGATTTGCTCACAATACTGTATTAAATCTTGCCGATAAGGTTGTAGATGCTGTTAAATCAGGTGCAATTAAGAGATTCTTCGTTATGGCAGGTTGTGATGGAAGAATGAAATCAAGAGATTACTATGCTGAATTTGCAAAAGCTTTACCTCAAGATACTGTAATCCTTACAGCAGGTTGTGCTAAGTATAAATACAACAAGCTTGAGCTAGGGGATATCGGTGGAATCCCAAGAGTATTGGATGCAGGACAATGTAATGACTCTTACTCATTAGCAGTTATTGCTCTTAAGCTTAAAGAAGTATTTGAGTTAAATGATGTAAATGAGCTTCCAATATCATATAACATTGCATGGTATGAACAAAAAGCTGTTATTGTATTATTAGCTCTTCTATATCTAGGTGTTAAAAACATTCACTTAGGACCAACTCTACCAGCATTCCTATCACCAAATGTAGCTAAGGTATTAGTTGAAACATTTGGAATTGGTGGAATCACTAATGTTGAAGATGATTTAAAAATGTTCATGGGAGCATAATTAACTAGATAAAAAGCCGCTCCATATGGTTTGTATAATCATATGGAGCGGCTTTAAATATTCTTGTAATTAGCTATCTTTTTCTACTTATGTCCTTCTTCAGGTACTATGCAAATAAATTCAAAGATTTCATTACCTGCATTTGAGAACTGATGCTCAGTATTTGCAGGTACATAAGCGAATCCTCCTGCCTCTACCTCTATATCCTTTCCGTCTAAATAAAGTATCCCTTTCCCACTGATAATATAATTGATATGTGGCCATGGATGACTATGCTTTGGAGTATGTCCTCCTTGCTCAATTTCTAATACACGCATTACATAACCTTCCCAGCCTTCTTTAGGTGATACTAGTACTTTCATTGCAGCATCTTTAGCTTGTGGATTTTCAATCTTTACTGACTTTACATCCTTTTTGTTTGATACTATCACGGTAAGCCCCCCTTTTTTTATGTTAAACAATAGCTAACAAAATAGTAGAGCAGTAATTAAACAATCGCCAAACTACCTTTATACAGGCTTAGGTCCATAATACTGATAATAATCTACCTTTATCCTGCCATTAAATAGTTTTCTTTTCCTGTCTGCCCTTTTCCCATAGAGTTTTTCAAAATCCTCATTTGAGGTAATTACATAAACAGACCAAGTGTCAAGTTTTTTAAATACCTTCCCCATTATCCTATAAAGCTCTTCAACTTCTCCTTTTTCTCCTAAACGTTCCCCATATGGAGGATTGCATATGATAACTCCGTATTCGCCTTTTATATCTATTTTTGACATATCCTTAACTTCAAAGATTATACAGTCATCCACTCCTGCTTCATAGGCGTTTTCCTTAGCAGCCTCCACTGCTTTAGGATTTATGTCTGAGGCATATATTTTAAGGTCTAAATCCTGCTTTATAACTTTAAATGCTTCTTTTCTTGCTTCTTTCCATAGAGCCTCTCCAATTCTAGGCCATTCTTCTGAAGCAAAGCTTCTCTGAAGGCCTGGTGCTATATTTTTACCAATCATAGCTGCTTCTATAGGTATAGTTCCTGAACCGCAGAAAGGATCTAATAATATTCTACCCGAATTCCAATAGCTTAGGCTAACAATTGCAGCCGCTAGTGTTTCTTTAATAGGTGCTTCTACATTTTGTATCCTATATCCTCTTTTATGTAATCCCTCTCCACTTGTATCAATTGTAAGCGTGGCTATGTCTTTAAGAATAGACACCTGAATAGTGTATTTTGGACCATCTTCCTTAAACCATTCCGTTTTATATTTTTCTTTTAATTTCTCAACTACTGCCTTTTTTACGATTGCTTGACAATCAGAAACACTAAAAAGTCTAGAGTTTACAGACTTTCCTGTGACGGTGAATTCTCCATCTTCTGTTATCCATTCATCCCAAGGAAGAGCCTTAGTTCCTTGAAAAAGTTCCTCAAAAGATAAAGCTTTAAATTCACCCATTTTTAATAAAATTCTATCAGCGGTCCTTAGCCATAAATTTGCCTTAGGAATTCCTGATTCATCGCTATTAAAAGTAACTTTCCCATTCTCTACTGTTATATTTTTATATCCTAGCTGTTCCACTTCTCTCTTTACCACTGCTTCAAGTCCAAATGTTGATGTAGCTATTAATTGTATATTTGCCATCTCATCTCTCCTAATTCGTATCAATATCTAATATATATTTTACCAAAAAGATAGGCTTTTTACTAACTTTATATGTTTATTTATTATCATTTTCTTGTTTTAATTCAAAATATGAGGGTATATTGTGTATGAAATAATAATAAAATTATATAAACAATTAAGGGGGTACATAATATGAAATCATTAGGTCAATTTTTACAGTCTGGAGACTGGAAGGGTGAAAAGCACGTTCCAGTAATACATATTCCTGAGAAGGTAAAGGCAGGAGAGGAGTTTGAAATAAAGGTTTTAGTAGGTGAAGAGATTCCTCATCCTAATACATTTGAACATTATATTTCTTGGATTAAGGTATTTTTCTTACCAGAGGGAGCAAAATTTCCTGTAGAAGTAGGTAATTTCAACTTTACTGCTCATGGCGAAGGAGAAGTATTTACTCAACCTATAGCAACTAGCAAAATCAAAGTAAGCAAATCAGGTACTTTCCATGCATTGAGCTACTGTAACATACATGGTTTATGGGAAAACTCTGCTGAAATATTAGTTGAATAGTAAATAAGAGTAAATTAATTGTTTAAAAAGAATCCTTGATTTTAGGATTCTTTTTTTATTTATTCTCTATACGGGAATACTAAAAGTTATAACTTATTGTTTTTTGAAAATATATTATTAGTAGGAGGAATATTATGCAAAGCTTAGGTCAATTTTTACAAACTGGTGATTTCAAAAATGAAAAACATGTTCCAGTAATTCATTTACCAGAAAAGATACGTGAAGGTGAGGAAATTGAAATTAAAGTCTCTATTGGTGATGATATAAAGCATCCTAACACCTTAGATCATCATATCGTATGGATTAAGCTATATTACTTTAGTGAAGAAGGAAAGTTCCCTGTAGAAATCGCTGATTTTAATTTCTCCTCCCATGGCGAAGGTGGAGTGTTTACAGAGCCAGTAGGATTAACCCATGTAATACTACATAAACCTGGATTTATCTATGCAATGGCATACTGCAATATTCATGGTTTATGGGAACACAGGGAAGAAGTTAAATTTAATTAAATTTAGGGAATAAAAATTTATAAAATCACTTGACAATGAACATAAAAAGAAATATCATATATGCAAATCATATTTATATGACTGTGAAAGAACTAGTAGTGCTTTATGGGTGCATGTAGAGAGTTGGCTGGTTGGTGAAAAGCCTTCAGTACATAAAGTATGAATTACACTCTGGAGTCTCAATATGAAAATATTGCGTATGTCATACGATATAATGACTATGAGGCATCTTTTGATGCGAATTAAGGTGGTACCACGGGTTTTCTCGTCCTTATAGGATTTGAGAAAACCCTTTTTATTTTTCATAAAATCATCAATAAAGGAGGAATTATAATGAATGTATTTGATACCTTAATGGAAAGAGGATATATAGCACAAACAACCCATGAAGAAGAGATAAGAGAGCTTTTAGGAAAAGAATCAGTTACATTTTATATAGGCTTTGACCCTACTGCTGACAGCCTACACGTAGGACATTTCGTTACTATGATGTTTATGGCACATATGCAAAGAGCGGGCCATAGACCTATAGCCTTAGTTGGCGGTGGAACTGCTATGATAGGTGATCCATCAGGAAGAACTGATATGAGACAAATGCTTACTAAAGAAGGAATTGAGCATAATGTAAGCTGTATAAAAAAACAATTAGAGAATTTTATTGACTTTAGCGATGGTAAGGCAATACTAGAAAATAATGCTGATTGGCTGTTAGATCTAAACTATGTTGACTTTTTAAGAGAAGTTGGAACTCACTTTTCAGTTAATAGAATGCTTACTGCTGAATGTTTTAAACAAAGACTAGAAAAGGGACTATCCTTCTTAGAGTTTAACTACATGCTAATGCAGGGATATGATTTCTATGTGTTAAATGAGAAACATAATTGCATAATGCAATTGGGTGGCAATGATCAGTGGTCTAATATGATTGCTGGTATGGAACTTATAAGAAGAAAGACTAGCAAGCAAGCATATGCGATGACTTGTGCACTACTAACAAATAGTGAAGGTAACAAAATGGGCAAAACTGCAAAGGGTGCTGTATGGCTAGACCCAGAGAAAACCTCTCCATATGAGTTCTACCAATACTGGAGAAATGTAGATGATGCTGAGGTAGAGCAGTGCTTAAGACTGTTGACATTCATACCGATGGATGAGGTTAGAAGACTATCTGCCCTTGAAGGCGCTGAAATAAATGAAGCTAAAAAAGTATTGGCTTTTGAGGTTACAAAGCTTGTTCATGGTGAGGAAGAAGCGATAAAAGCAGAAGATGCCACAAAGGCCTTATTTGGTGGCAGTGGGGATTTAGATTCGATGCCTACTACTGAGCTTGAAAAATCTCTATTTGAAGAAGGTGTTGGAATACTAAGTCTACTAACTCAAATTGGCCTTACAAAGTCTAATGGTGAGGCAAGAAGACTGATTACTCAAGGTGGAATATCTATTAAAAATAGTCAGGTAAGTGATCCAAGCATAGTAATCACCTTAGATGACTTTGAGGATAATAGGCTTATAATTAGAAAGGGCAAAAAAGTATACCACCAAATCAAGCTAGTATAGAGACACGAGGACGACTTGTATTTAATCCAAGTCGTCCCTGTTTATTTTGGCTAATGCAATTATCACATTTTTACTCGAGATATATTATTATGAAATACATTGTTATTTAATAACTATATGTCTAAAGTAACATAAATACGTCATATCCTTCATGTACTTATAAAAATACAGAAAATTATTAATATAAAAATTAAAACAAGAACTAATTTAATTCTTTTCAGTTCTATTTATTATGTCTACAAAATTTTTTACAAATCTAGCAGTTAAGCCCCATATAACATAGTCCTCATAAACATAAAAATAAACTGCTTGACTGCTCTTATTCCAATTATAATTTCTCCCATTTTGTATTAGATGATATGGAAAGTCAGCCCTAGGAGTGACTTCTAGCTTCGTATAATGTATTTCTGGTTCATTTTTTAGAAAAAAATCTAATGGTACTGTAAATACATGCCCAACTTCATTTCTATTGTATTCTAGGAGCTCCACATCTAAATCCTCTAGTACTCCCACATAACCATATACTACACTTTTCGAAGACAATACATAGTCTAACTCTCCTAATAGGGTTATACTTTCAGATTTAATATTTAATTCTTCACAGGTTTCTCTAATAGCCCCTTCTTTAAATGTCTCTTTTCCCTCTACTTTCCCGCCTGGAAAAGATATCTCATTAGGCTGTCTATCTAACTTTTCTGAACGCACCTCAAATAAAATATGCCACTTCCCATCCATGTTTATTAAAGGTAAAAGTATAGCATAATTATCTATTAAATCCATAGAGCTTCCTTTTCGCTGTTTAAATACTTGTTCTAAATAATGAAAATCCATAATTACCACCTCATTATGATACTATCATATCTCCAATTGAATTCCAATGATATAGATAAGTAGATAGTCAAACCCTCGAGTTTATAAGCAACAAAAAAAAGTCGGACGCCCAATTGGGCGTCCTGTTAAATTTCTATTTCTCTATTATAGTAACTCTTCTCCTTCATTCCAATCTATAGGACATAGACCACCAGTTTGCAGTGCTTTTAATACTCTTATGGTTTCGTCTACACTTCTACCTATTCCAAGGTCATGAACTACTGAGTATCTCACTACCCCTTCTGGGTCAATTATGAATAGTCCTCGAAGTGCAATTCCCTCTTCCTCTATCAAAACACCATAATCTCTTGCTGTAGATTTTGTTCTATCAGATGCTAGCGGGAATTTTAGCTTTCCTAGGTCACCCTTTATCCAAGCTTTATGTGAATGTTCACTGTCTGTACTAATCCCTAAAACATCTGCTCCTGCTTTCTGAAACTCCTCATATCTATCACTATAGGCTCTTATTTCAGTAGGGCAAACGAAAGTAAAGTCTAACGGATAAAAGAACATTACTAGCCATTTTCCCTTATAATCACTTAGTTTTACTTCACCAAAATCCTCGCCATTAGGCATAACTGCGTTTAATTTAAAATCTAATGCTGGTTTACCAACTATTCTTTCCATGTAATTTCCTCCTTATGTTTAAAATAATATTAATCAATATATTTATATCCCATCAATAAAATTTTAAACAAAGTTAATTAATTCACATGGCCAACTGTTCTTCAACTCTCTTTTTCACTCTGTCGTGTATTCTTTCGTTTCTTTTTTTCATGTTTTTATAATATTTTTCAATGTTTCCATCAAAAGGAATTTTCTCTCCAAAGGCTATAGTCTCTAAAGCCTGTCTAGCCTTATTGACTACATAGTTTTCATCAACATTATGTCCATATTTTTTTAGATGAGACAGAGTAAGAGCTAATGCTTCTATTACTTTCCCTTGTTCGAAATCTTTATTATTATACTTAGGTAACTCTTCCCATTCGGAAGGTAAAATGTATACTCCTTCTTCTATGGCAGACATTAGAGCTCTTTTTGTAAATCCTATAAGACATTTACTTCCTGCACAAGCTCCACAATTAGATTCCCCAAGACATATGTTCTCTACGGCTCTTTCAATCTCATTTGCTTGAATATACAAAGCAGCTGCAGCCTCCTGCATTGGAAGTTTCTTTCCTGTTTTTCTCGCCTTTAAGGTTGGCTTCAATAATAGATAAACAGATAAAGCTATAATTATAAAGTAAATCATAACATTTAGTCCTGTTATAAATCTTGGATTAACTGTCTGAAATAGCTTTACAGTACCAAAGAATAAGAAAATGCCTGATGAAATAATTTTAATTGCAAACTCAGGTACCTTATCTCCAATTATGCTTCCCACAAATATGCCTAGGCTGCTTGTAGCCAACATTCCTAAAACCGTTCCAAATAATATAAAAATTGGATAACTTGCATCTGTACCTAAAGTCATAGCTGTAAGCTGTGTTTTGTCTCCTAGTTCTCCCACAAAAAAAGCCATAGCTACAGTTAATACTGGCCCAAAACTCTTTTTACTACTTTTCTCTTCTTCCTCGTTATCATTTTTTAGTGTCCACAATCCAAATATTACAAACATCAATCCGGCAGCTAATTGTATCTTGTCTAATGGGATTACATTTGATAGATAGGAGCCTAAAGCTATGGCTATACCATGGTTTAGTGCAGAGCCAATGATAACTCCTAATAAAACCTTTCGCACCTTATATTGTGTTGCAAATGTCATAGCTAATATCTGAGTCTTGTCTCCCATCTCTGCTGCAAAAATAAAGAAAAAAGCTCTTAATAATTCCTTTAACATTAGTATCCCTCCACAGCTTAAGCATTTAATTTTTAATGACTCAAAAAAGAATCCTATTTAACAAGGATTCCCTTTAAGATTTAATTATGTCCGTTATAGAAAGGTTTCTATCATCTTAATATGTTCTTCTTCTTCTGCGATTATTCTAGTTAGTGCTTTGTAGCTACTAGTTTTAGTATCCTCTATTTTTCTAACTAATAAACCTTGTATACTGATGATTAAAGCTACTTTTTTCTTTCTAAAAGCTAAAGTATTGTTCAGAAGCTCTTTTACTTCATCTACTTCATAAAAAGTCATTCCTTTCTTAAATTCTAAGATAATCTTTGATACCGAATCATATATATCAAAATCAATTGTTATATCTTCAAATTTTGACATCTCATTTTTTAAATCTTCATATACCTTTATATGTCTTTCTTCCTCCCTTGCAAATACACCTGCAGCTAGCTTTACACGTTGGTTTACATTGGAGCTTTCTTTTAGTGTTTTATATAACTCCAAAGATTCTTTATCGATTTCAATCAACTTGGCAATAATATCTAAAATTGTATACATCAACTGCTTCCCTTCTATAATCATTTTAATACAATTGATTATATCATAGGTCTTTAGTCCCTTTCAATAATGATAAATTTTTGCCAAGGTCCTATTTTATCTAAAAGATATATTTCTTCTTCGCAAACTCTTCCTACTACACTTGTTTTACCGCTATTTTTCATTGGTTTTAATGCTATTTGCAATTCTCCAGCATACCTATCATACAAGCTGCTTTCTATCAAAACATCTCCTCGTTCAATGTCTCTAGTATTAAAGGCTTCAAAATGATGTCCGGTATACTTCACTCGACTTTGAGTAGACCGTATCATATACTCTGACACATCTCCTCTATTGAAGTGAACTTCATCTAATATGATTTTTCTTTCAAGTTCTGGAACATTCTCATAGATATGAATATTTAAAGATAATAGGTCTTTATTCATTTCACCAAGTATCCTCAGCTCTTCTTCAGAAGCAAAGCAATTTGCTATGATTACATTATCAATTAAGCCAGTGTTAAATAAGTCCTTAGCTTGCACTTCTATTGGAAGTTCTCTATGTTCCTCTAAAGTGCAAAGCCCCTCATTAAGTGGCCATGGACCGAAAACTGCATTTTCAGAAGAAATAAAGGCTGCTGTCTCTATTCCATATTGCTTATATGTTCTCGAACACTTCATAAAATGATCTCTTGATAGACCTGTATATCTATGGGGATAAAAATTGTGACAACCAACAAGATTATCTTTATTAGGAACATAGGACAATATGTTGTCTATATACTTAGTTCCATTGCTCATATTTACTTCTATCTTTAACCCATATGGATTAAAAGTCATTATGCTCTCTTCAAGTCCAGTAAACCCCAAATCTAACCTTATACCTCCTAGACCTAGCTCATGAAAAAATTTTAAATCTTTATAGTCAATATTGAAATCATGAAACACCGAAGGAGATACATCTGCTATTACTTCCATTCCTAAGGTCTTAGCATAATTCATAATCTCACTAAAGTCCCTAATAAAATTATCCTTGTTGCCTTTCATTGAAATAAGGCAAGTAAATACCTTAGAGAACCCATACTTAGCAGCAAGTTCTAAGTAGTTCATATTTTCTTCTTTAGATGCATTTTGAGGGTATATAGAAACACCTAGCTTACGCATTTTAACACCCTCCATTTGATATTTTACTCATCCTAACATATAAGTCAACAAACTCTGTTGCCATGTCTTTTATAGTTATAGCATTCATAAGATGATCCTCTGCATGTATTAGGAGCAAGGATATACTTAGCTTTTCTCCTTGAGCCTCAGAATGTATTAAACTTGTTTGAAATTTATGAGCCAAAGATATTTTTTGTTCTGCTTCTTCTATGCTTTTCTTTGCTTTCTCAACCTCTCCATCTTTAGCAAATTGTATTGCCTCCATGCTATAGCTTCTAGCTTCTCCACTATAGTTTAACAAGTTCATAATAATCATTTCAAATTCCATGTCTCTCTCTCCTTAGAATTAATAAGCTCGCTATCTGAGTAACATTTTTCATTCCATGCTTACCTAAATATTAATTAAATAATACTGTAAATGATTATAGTGTTAAAGGGCATACTACCCTTTAACACTACAGTATTATATTTATGCATTAGCTTTTTTGTCTTCTTTTCTTGCTTGTCTTTCGGCAAGTGATACGAACGGTAAATAGATTAATGTAGCTATAGCAAGATTTATCAATGCTACTAACCCTGCAAATAAACTCTTTAGCGTTCCTCCTGTAGCCAAGAATGCTCCTATTCCAGGAGGCGTTATCCAAGGTATAGCAACATATGTTGGTGGAATCAATCCTGTAACTGTTGCTAGATATGCCACCAGTGTAAGTATCGGCGGTATAATTACGAATGGAATAATTAGTATTGGATTAAGAACAATAGGAAGTCCAAACATAATCGGTTCATTGATTTGGAATATTCCTGATGGTGCTGATAGTTTAGCAGCAGCCTTATAATCCTCTCTCTTACGGCATACAATAAATATAGCAATAATAAGTGCTAAAGTGGCTCCACAGCCTCCTAGATACACATAGGAATCAAAGAATACTCTAGTAATAGCATTAGGTGCAGCTAGACCTTGTTGAATAGCACTTGAATTAGCTTCAAGGGCAGGTATATATAATGAGTTCATTATAGGGTCTAGAATATTGCCTCCATGAAGTCCAAAGAACCAAAACAGACTTATTAATGCTGTTAAAAACATAGCAGAACCTACACCTTGCCCAAACCCTTGTAGTGGCTTTTGGATTCCATTGTATATCATTTCATATAGGCTTCCTAAACCTGCTAGAGAGATTACTAACGTTATAGTCCCAAATATTGTTAAAACAATGATGCCTGGAAGAACTGCTGCAAAAGCCTTGCCTACTGCTGGTGGTACACTATCTGGCATCCTAATAATTATTTTTTTCTTTGTTAGCTTTACAAAAATCTCAGTTGCTATCAATGCTACTATCAATCCCGTAAACAGTCCTTTAGAATCTAAATATCCCCAGTGAATATACCCCCAGCCTGCATCTCCATGTGCCTGAGGAAGAGTTGCGATATATGCAGCAACTGATATGACTCCTGCTGCAAGACTATCTTCTTCATATCCCTTTGCTAGGTTATATCCTACACTAAATACTACCACTAATGTCATAATAGCCAGTGTTCCCCACCACACGCTATCACATATTCCCTTTAGGACTTCCAAACCAGGTATCCATGAAAACAATGTGTTTTTGAATACTAATGCAAATGAACCTGCTAGTATTAAAGGCATAATTGCTACAAAACCGTCTCGAATAGCCACAAGATGTCTTTGAGCACCTATTTTAGCCGCAATAGGTACAAAACGTCTTTCCATGAAACTAATAAAACTATTCATTCTTATCCCCCTTATTATTTTTATTAACTCTCTTCTCCCCTTTTCATTAGCTCCAATGCTTGATTTAATACTTTTTCTCCGTTCATCATTCCATAGTCCATGCCGTTAATTACATCTACTGGTATCCCTTTTGGCTCTAAAAGTTCCTTCATCTTAGGTAAAAGAAATCTTACCTGTGGCCCGAGTAATACTACATCTACTTCATCAAATTGTCTTTTGGCATCTGCTTCTGCTACCGCAAATATGGTAACATCAATGCCATTCTTTACTGCTGCCGTATTCATTTTGGTTACTAATAAGCTAGTGGACATTCCTGCAGAACATACAAGCATAACTTTAATCATTAATGTCTCCCCCTAACAAATAAATGTCTTTTCTACCCTCCTTTAAATATATTGGTGTTATAACACACTAATATATAATGCATAAATCGTGCCAATTATCTCAATAATCAGATTCTTATCTAGGTCTTGTAAACATTGATTTATGCAGAATGGAGCTGAAAAGAATGTACACTATTATTAATTTATAATAATTTGTACTGTGTAATAAAAATAAATAGTGTGTAATTTAGTAACACACTATTACACACTAGTATTATTCATTAAAAACAACTTGACTATATGAGCTAATTCACTGTCTTCAATACTGATACTATAGCTATTCTCTAAAGGTTTTATAGATTTTTTAATCAGCATCAGTTCTTTTCTGTGTGCAGCCTTATATTCACTTAGATTTTCAAAACTCTTAGGCTCGTTACCGTTTAAAATATTATCCACTAGAAAACTTATATGTAATGCAATACCCATCTTAACATCATTTGATACTTTCACACTCAATTCTTTTTCAATATTTCTTATTACATATTTCACCTTATCTGCTACTTCTTCTCCCTCAACAGCTAACATATGATCATTAAGGGATTTTCCTATTTTGAAAAACATCTCTTCCTCTTTAAGTATTTCTTTTATCTTATATATTCCAACTCCATCTAGTATTTCAATAGCAGGTATAAATGGAATATGACCTGTATCCATATCCATTGTACTTATTATAGCCAGAATATTATATCTTTTTTTCATTTCATCTAGTCTTTTCATAAAACTTATACTATCTAAAATATTTATTGGAATAAGTTTGACTTGTCCTTCACTTCCGATCTGTTCTTCTATCAATTTAATTAATCGTTTTGAAGAACCTTCTCCTGTGAAGCAAGCAGAAATTATTACATTGGTTCTCTTATTATTTTTTCTTATTTTTTCATTAGCTTGGAAATTTTTCTCTACAGTAGAGTCGTAAATCTCGCTTAACTCATATCCCATTATAGCTTTTCTACAAATATCAATAACTAATGGAGTACTTATCATATCAACAGTTCTACATTCTATTCCCGTATCTTCCATAATCATATCGCCAAAACTATTAAGAGAACCCATATCTACAAGTAATATTACACCCTTGCCTTCATCTATTTCTAACACTTTTCTTTTTGCTATATCATACATAGTCTCAGGTTTCATACTAAGCGGCATATCTAAAGCCTCTGCATATTCTTCTCCTATGAGACTATTAGCCACATCTGCCATACTACTTGCCGTTGTTTTTCCGTGCATTATTACAAGGACTCTTACTTTTCCTGTTTCTTCAACATTAGACATAAAGGATGAAGCTGAGAAAAACATAGCCAAATAACCAATCTCATCTATAGGTATTTCAATGCCAAATTTATTATCAATTAGTTTAGCTATTTTAGTGGCAAATAAAAATTCTTCTTCATAGTTTACTCTAATGAAATTCAATTTAGGATTATATATTTTTTCTCCTCTTCTAATTCTTTCTATGCTTCTTTCCAAGTGTAGTGCTAAGCCTGAGTATATCTTTTCATCAAATTCCTTTTTTAAGCTTTGTTGTGCTAGCAATAATATTTCTTCTACTACCTCTAAAGTTTTCATATCTACTACTTTTGAAAGTTCTTCTTTTCTAAATTTATCTGATATGTTACCAATATACTTCTGAAAACGAGTTTCTATATCTATATTCAATATCTCATTAGCTTCTTTTTCATCAATGCCGATATTCTTTAGAGATTCAAGCTTTTTTTCAATTGAACTATAAAAGTCCTCAGTATTATTGTGCTCATCACTAATAAAAATTCTATCTTTTTTATCTTGACTAAACTTTAGAATATCACCTGTAGAACATAAAATTTGCTCAATCTCCTTCCTATGATATTTTATTTTCATTAAGCCCTTTATTACATGATTAGGTAAATCAGATTGACTTATAAGTATATAATTATCATTGTTTGACTTATAGTTAAGAAAGGCTTTTGCACAAGCCAATTGTATATCGCTTTTTAATTGCCCTATATTATTAGGACAATCATAAAGCAAATACGCAATAAAAGAGTTTTTGTTCACATATATGCTTTTATTAACTCTTAAAGATTCTTCTTTTATAAAAGTCTCTATAAGAGCATGCCTTTCTATAATGCTTCTATCTCTCAATGAAGGTAGATTTATAACCATAGGTATTCTTCTAGTAAATGTCTTCAAGAGATATGACTGCGGATTTTCTGTAGTGGCAGCAATTATCCTCACATTAGCATGCTCAACGGCATCTGTTGCACCTAAAGGCCTAAAAAAACCTTTATCTATATATGTAAATAGCATTTCCTGTCCTTGAGGAGATAGTCTATGTACCTCATCGAGAAATAAAAATCCTTCATGTGCTCTTTTTAAAAGACCTTCTTTATTAGCATCTGCTCCGGTGTATGCACCTTTTTTGACACCAAATATTTGGGCAGTTAGTAGGTTAGGATTATCAGCATAGTCTGCACAATTAAATCTTATAAATGGAGCATCCTCTTTTAATACCATAGATTCAATCGCAAATCTATACATTAACTCTGCAAACATAGATTTACCAACACCTGTTTCTCCAAGAATTAAAGTATGTAAACCTCTAGGTGGATATAACACTGCTGCTTTAGCTTTTTGTATAGATACAGCTAAACTTGAAGTTGACCCAACCATTTTATCTAAGCTGTATGTATCAGATTCCAATTGGTGAGATGAGTTCTTAACAGTTGATCTATATAAAACAGGTCTACCTTGAATCTTTTCTAGTTTGTTTTCCTTATATAATACGTTTAAGTATCTGCTGGCATTGGATCGACTTATGTTAAGGACAGTACCAATGTCAGATGCAGACACCCCTTCAGGCATAGTTTCCTCTAGCTTACAAAGCATCTTATATACATTATCAACTATACTCATTTTCTCACCCCTACCAGTATAATCTAATACTATAATATATTATTTTCCTAAAATTATCCATTGATATTTAGATATCTTTCTGAAAAAATTAATATGAGTATATAGAGTAAGGAGAACTTATAATGAAAATAAATATATTATTTCAAGACTCAAGTATAGTTGTAGTTGAAAAGCCACCTAAGTTACCTTGTCAAAGTGATAAGACACAGGACGAAGATTTACTGAGTTTATTGTCAGAACAGCTAGCATTAGATAGTGCAAAAAAACCATATTTGGGACTAGTACATAGACTTGATCGCCCTGTAGGTGGAATATTAGTCTTAGCTAAGACTAAAGAAGCAAATAGAGCTCTATCAAAGCAAATATCAGAGCGTAGCCTTACTAAGGAATATCTTACGATTGTCTGTGGCATACCACCCTATTCACATGACCAATTGAGAGATTATTTGAAAAAGCTTGTAACTATTAATATGAGCAAAGTAGTACCAGAAGGTACAAAAAATGCAAAAGAAGCTATTTTAGATTACACACTTATAGCTACAAAAAAGACTGATGAATATGGTGATATTAGTCTCCTTAGAGTGGACTTGAGAACAGGGCGCCATCATCAAATAAGAGTTCAGTTGTCTAATGCAGGTTTTCCTATATGGGGAGACAACAAATACAATAAAATCTTTGTCAAAAAGAAAGAATGGACTCAGATTTCTCTTTGGGCTCATAAACTAAGTTTTATACATCCAGTAAGTAATACCCCTGTCACTTTCACTAGTTTTCCTTATTGGGAGTATCCTTGGAATGTATTTGAGATACAAGATAAAAAATGATGGACAAAAATCCATCATTTTTTATGCAAAAAGTTTTTCAAGTTCATCAGCTGGTAAGGGTTTACTATAATAGTATCCTTGAGCATTAATACAACCGTTTTCTTTTAAAAACTCCTGCTGTTCCTTTGTTTCTACACCTTCTGCAATTACTTTTAGCTTCAGCTCATTTGCAAGTATTATAATAGTTTTAGCTATTTTTTCATTTCTAGTATCTAAGTTTAAATCTTGAATAAAAGACTTGTCAATCTTAAGCTCATCTACATTCATCTCTTTTAGCTTATGTAAGCTTGAATATCCTGTTCCAAAATCATCTATAGATGTTTGCACTCCCAGTCCTTTTAACTTCTTTAGCATCTCAAGAGTATATTCTATATTCATAATAGCTGTAGATTCGGTGATTTCTAAAACTAAATAACTAGGATCAATTTTAGTTTCGTTAATTATTTTCAGTATTGTTTCTACGAAATTATGCTGCTGAAACTGTCTTGCAGAAATATTGACAGAAACGGTTATAGGCTTGTACCCCTTATTTATCCAATCAATATGCTGTTTACAAGCTGTTCTAAGTACCCATTCCCCTATAGAAACTATCAACCCCGTCTCTTCTGCCAATGGTATAAATCTGGCAGGACTAATGAGACCTTCTCCGGGCTTTTCCCATCTTATCAAGGCTTCCGTTCCAACTATATTGCCCGTATTTATCTCTATTATTGGCTGGTAAAATAATCTTAATTCATTATTTTGCTCGGCCTGTCTTAGTTGATTAATTAAGATTAGATTATCCATTTCCTTTTCGCTTAGTTCTTTCGTATATATAAAGTAACCATTACCCCCATTATCTTTAGCCTTATACATAGCTATATCGCCACTTTTCATTATGGCTTGACTTGTATCTCCTGCTTCTGGATATATAGCTATCCCAATACTCGTAGTTAAATAAAGATCATATGTATTTATAGCAAATGGTTTACTGAAACCTTCAATAATCCTCTCAGCTAGAACAACTGTCTCCTTTTCATTATTTATATCCGGCATTAGAACTATAAATTCATCTCCACCTATTCTAGCCAAGATATCAGATTTTCTTATGGTTTGAGCTATTCTCTTCCCTACTAAGTCTAATACTATATCACCAATGTCATGACCTAATGTATCATTAATTTGTTTAAATCTATCTAAATCAAAATATAGAATTGCAAATCTGCTATTATCCTCTATAGCCTTGTTAAGTGTTTTATTTAGAGCTTCAATTAAAAAAAGCCTATTAGGTAGAGATGTGACACTATCATAGTATGCAAGACTATGAATTTTCTGTTGATGTAAAAGCAAATCCTTATTAGCCGCTTGAAGTTCATTTGTCCTCTTACTAACTTCTGTTTTTAGGCGTTTATTCCAGACAATAAATAATATGATTACTAATAAAACTATCCCAGTTATTATGGCAAATTCTTTAATATATGCTCTAATAACTTCTTTTTTATTAAAAATCTCTTCCCCAAACCACTTCCTATATATTTTGTCATATATGCCATTCTTCTTTAGATTCGCTAAGCCTTTGTTTAACATAATAATTAGTTCTTCATTGCCCAAATATGTAGCAGGACCATATTCTACTAACTCCATAGGCTCTCCTACGATTTTAACCAAATGAGACTTTCTCAGCTTTTGAAGATAGTATGTACCAGTAAGCCTATTTCCAACAAAAGCATCTACTTCACCATTTAATAATGCATCCATAGCTTGGTTTTGATTTCTTTTAGGAACTATAATTACATTTTGAATTTTACCAATAACTTCGTGGTTTATATCACCTTCTTGGAGAGCTACTCGTGTTCCAGAAAGATCGCCTATTTCTGTAATAATACTTGTTTCTTTCAATACAAAAATTGCTTGGGAGTTTACTACAGTAGGCGAAGCAAATATAAACTTTTCTTCTCTATCCTTTGTTTTAGATAAACCTTGTATAAGATCTACTTCTTTTCTTTCAAGAGCCTTTAATGCATTACTCCATTCCATAGGTACAATTTCAATATCTATTCCCAATTCAATAGATAATGCATTCATTATGTCAACATTAAACCCCTTATACACTCCACTTTCATCTATATACTCATATGGTGGATGATTATTATCCCCCGCAACACGCAAAATAACAGTGTTCTTATCTAATGTATTTGAGGAAGTTGCATTCGCTACAACAAAAGATAATATAATGCTGACACAGAAACAAATTAATATCTTACTTTTCATAGTAGCTCACCTCCAAAAAAGAACAGCTAATTAGATTGTATAATTCTACAAAGTTCTGCATAATCCTCCTTTTTAAGCCACCTATAATATTTTAAATTAAGGTGGCATATGATAATAATCTGAAGTGAAATTTTATAATAATCCCCAAACCTAGATAAAATCAATTAAAAAAATATACTAAATAGCTAAAAAAGTACCATAGAGAAAAATAGGACTTCAGTATGAAATTTAGCTTTCAAGAATAGTTTACGTTTTCATATAGACAAAAAAGAAGAAATTTATTTTGTTAAGTTCCTGAACAAAATAAATTTCTTCCTATAGTCCTTGATTCTAACATAAATATTATTTAGTTTTTATTTAACTTATCTGAAATTCTATAATTCTTAATATCTAAATACCCTAAAAAAAATATTCAAAACATAATTTATACAAACTCATATCCAACTATTGATAAATATATTTTAAGTTGATATTCCTGCACTAAAAAGCAGTATCATATTACTTAATTGGATTTCTTTTCATATCGTTTTCCTCTGAAACGTCTTGCTTTTAAGTCCTCACTTACGTTGTCATAGAACTCTCTCCAAAGTTGTAGTACATGCTCCTTTGAGTAAAATCTACTTCCAGCAACTGACCTTTCTTTGGCAAGCTTGTATTTATTCTCACTATTTTTTAAAGCGTTCAATAATTTTTCAAATTCCTTATTATCACTAGCTTTTAAGTAATAATCAAATAATATATTTTTATATATATCTATATCTCTTAATACTATTGGCAAATGACAATTCATAGCCTCTAAAATAGCCATAGGAAATAATTCACTATATGAAGGAAGGAAAAAAACATCAGACATATTATATACTAAATTCATATCATCTCGCTCAACTATTCCAATAAACTTAACATTCTCAGGTGGTGATTCTACTATTTCTTTTAATTCCTTGTAACCACTTGTTATTCTTCCAAAGGAAAAGCCACCAGCCCATATGAATTGAATGTCAGGCATATTTTTTGCAATTTCAACAAAATCCAGAACTCCCTTTCTTGTCTGTACCTGGCCCACTCCTAATACTACAAAAGCATCAGTGCAAACGTTGTATTTTTCTCTTATCTCCTTCTTTTTATTTAAATCAACTGGATAAAAGTCCTTTGACGAAACAAAGTTAGGTATATAGGTTATCTTTCTTCTGTCTATCCCATATTCACAAAGTTTATCTATAAAATATGGATTTACTGTTACCAGATAGTCCATTTTGTTATAAAATGCTACTACATACCTATAAAATACCTTTTTAAATAATATGGGAATGTCTAAGCTCTCCTCTAGGGTTTCAGGAAGAAAGTGAACACATCCAACTGTTTTCCCTGAAATCTTTGCAAAGGGTAGACTTAAAAAATGTTTAAAGTCTACGGTATGATAATGGGTAATATCACAAGGCTTAAATTTATTTATCTCTACTTTGTATTTATCTGACAAGCCACTTTGAACAAGGCTTACCTGTTCTAAATAAGCAGAAGCTACTCCTTGTCCCTTAACCTTTTCAGCAGATGACAACATATTTATAGTAGTCATAAGCACCACCCCATAAGCATCATTATATTAATAATTTAGTCATCAAATATTAAAATAATACTTCGCTTCTTCTATACTTTGACAATTAATCTTATTAATAATTATGTCCAATAATTACAAAAAATTATGATTCAGATGTTAGGTATTTTACAGCTTGACCTACCTATTTCTAATTTCTTGCAGGTCGATTATTCAGTAACTTAAAAAATCAGAGAAGAAAGCCCTCTCTGATTTATATCATGAACCATATAGTTATACTTAATTATTTTGAATAAAGCTCAATAATGTAAGAATCTGTTACTTCTATTGGTATTTCGTCTCTATTAGGAATATATACTAATTTCCCTGAAAAGCTCTCAAGGTCTTTTTCTAAATAATTCAAACTCATTTCCTGCCCATAGAAGTTCTCTTTATGCATCTCATTTTTTCTGGATTTTTCTTTTAATGAAATAATATCTCCTACTTCTACTTTATATGATGGTATGTCAACCTTCTTGCCATTTACAAGTATATGTCCATGAACTACTATTTGTCTAGACTGTCTTAAAGTAGAGCCAAAGCCAAGTCTATATACAATATTGTCTAAACGACATTCTAGCCTTTGAACTAGTCTTTCTCCAGGATTTCCTTTAGAAGAAAGCGCCTGATCCACATATAGTTTAAACTGTTTCTCTAACATTCCATAATATGCTTTTAGCTTTTGTTTTTCCATAAGCTGCTTTCCATAATCAGATTGCTTGCCTAGTTTTTTAGCTCCTCTTTTAAGAGCCTTTGGATGATTAAATACATTAACACCAAGGCGTCTTGCTACCTTAAACCTTGGGCCCATTGGTCTTGCCAAATAAAATTCCTCCTCTAATTATTTTTACTTATCCAGCAGCCAATGATATTATACTATTTTTGATAATGGTTTGCAAGTGATATTTATTATCATCTACAATAATTTGACCCCATTTTTTATAATCTCTATTTTTCTCTCTTTTAAGAGTCTCCCAATAACTTTTTTATATGCACCTTTACTCATATTTAGCTGTTCCTTTATTTCCTCTGGTGAACTATCATCATTTAACATTAACACTCCACCGTTTTTAATCATCTTAGTTAAGACTCGTATTACATCTTCGTCAGTTTGTTTTTGTCCTTTTTCTCTAAGGCTTAGTGCTAACTTCCCATCTTCTCTTACTTTTGTGACCCTAGCTTCTATTTTATCTCCAATTCTGTAGGTCCAATAAATCTCATGTTTAGGTATCATGGCATCATATTTACTATCTACAGCTACGAATACTCCCATTTCCTTGTTTATTCTGTATACTATCCCTTTAACTTTATCGTCTACTTTATAAGGAGAATCACTACTTAGAATTCTATTGACCTTCATAGTTGCACAAAGCCTATTGCTTTTATCCACATATAGCCCTACTAAGTATTCTTTACCTTTTTCTACTTTTCCTATTTGCTCCTTAAAGGGCAACAATAAATCCTTATCTAGCCCCCAATCCAAAAATGCACCTATTCTAGTAGTTTCCACCACTCTAAGCATTCCTATTTCACCTACTACAAGCCTAGGCTTCTTTGTAGTAGCTATCAATCTATCCTCTGAATCTTTATAAACAAATACTTCAATTTCGTCACCTTTATCAATACCTTCTGGTACCTGCTTAATTGGTAACAGTATATCAGATTCAGATTTACGCTCCTTTGTATTCAAATATATTCCAAACTCTGCTTTTCTAACAACCTGTAATTTTTGAAACTTACCTAATTCTATCACTAAAAAACCTCCTATATAAAACATAATCCTAATTATAATTCAATTTAACACTAAATACTATCTTTATTTTATACCCAAAAAAATATACTATGTACGCTTTTTCTTAAACAAAAATAAACGATAATTCAATAGTAAGGGAACAGTAGTTTAACAATCATTAAACTATCGTTACACTATTATTGAACTATCGCTCTACTATCTTTAAACAGTTCGAATAACTTTTCTTTGCCATTGCCCTCTTTTATAGACTGCAAGACCATATAAACATATTATTAAGTTACTAAAGCTCATGGAGAACCAAATTCCCGTAGACCCTATATCAGTAAAATGCTTGAATATCAGTATCATAGGTAGTCTAACAAACCATAATCGTCCTACTTCCATTGCCATTGAATATTTAGTGTGACCTGAACCTTGGAATATACCTTGAAATACACTAAACATACCCATTAGAGGTAGTGAAAGAGTAATGTATCTAAGATAGCTAACTCCCTGGTCAATAACCTCTAGATCATCTTTAGATTGCATGAAGAAGTTTACTATCTCTTTATCAAATAATAAAAACAAAATGAGTCCAGCTACTGAAAAGCCTATAGTAAATATGGAAGACTTTTTAAAAGCTTCTCTAACTCTATCTGTTTGTCCTGAGCCAAGGTTTTGCCCAACAATAGATGTTAATGCTGCGCCAACTCCCATGGCTGGCTGCATAATTAGTGAGTTTATTCTGTTTACCATTCCATAGGCAGCCATAGTAGCAGTACCATAGGATGTAATAAAGCTATTGAGCACCATAAATCCTAATGCAGAACCAGTTTGACCAATTGAAGAAGGCACTCCAACACTTATGATTCTCTTAATAACTTCATTGTCAAATCTAAATCCTTTGAAAGTAGGTTTAATCATAGTTTGAGATTTAAACAATATGTATATTCCTGCAAAAGCTAATAAGGCCCTTGAAATCAACGTGGCAATAGCAGCCCCAGCAATACCCATATTAAAAGTAAATATGAATATAGGGTCTAGCACTACATTTAAAATGGCACTGATCCCACTTAATACAGTTGGTAGTACTGTGTTTCCTTGTGCGTTCATAATCGAATTAAAATTAAAAATCAAAAACATAAAAGGCATATCTAAAAAAGTAATTCTTAAGTATATATTGCTGTACTCAGCAAGGTCTCCTGTAGCTCCCATCAGTTTGATTACATGAGGACTTAATAAATACCCTATAATAGTAAAGCATATAGAAAATATTAATGATATTACAACAAGTTGACTGGAATATTTGTTTGCTTCTTCATAATCTCCTGCACCAATTAGCTGGGATAATATAGAAGTTCCTGCTATAGATATCCCTATTCCAAAAGAAATAAAAAGAAAATTCACTGGCCAAACAAAGGATGTTGCAGCAAAATGAACAGAACTAATCTTACTAACCCAAATTCCATCTGCTAAATTGTAAAGGGTTTGGATTAAATTGTTTATCATAATTGGTATAGATAATGTGATTATTACCTTATAAATATCTCCATTAAGAATTAAGTCTCTTCTTTGCTTATTGTCCATTTTTGTCCCCCTTATGATGAGTTTAAAAGCAAATAAAAATTTTTTGTATACTATTATGATTATATCACTATGAAAAATTATTTAAATAGTTTTCTAAGTACAACACATAAAACCGTAGAATACAATAATTGGGATATATTCTGATAATAAAATTTGTAATACATATTCCCTGTTATGTCAATAATAAAATAAATCTCGGGCTTTCCTAAATACCATGTGAATTCAAAATTATATTTTAGAAAGGAATGTGAATTATGGATACAGACAAATATTTAGTATGTCCTGAATGTAAAGGTGTGAATTTTGAAATGAGAAGAGAAGCCACTTTTTTATATAATTATAAGCTAGACACTCCTCTTACTAAAAATTGGAGTGAAAAAGAAAAAGAACTACCTTTTCTATTTGACTATAGAGAACTGTTGAACAGCAAGGAATATTTAGAATGTATAAACTGTAAAACTAGATACTCTCATGATTTTAAAGAAGGCAGTCCTAAGATTCGCCTCACAATTCTGCAAAAAGCAATACGAACAGACAATCAGGAAAATCCTCAATTTTTAGGATAATATTTAGTTCTTCTAGCGGCAATACTATATCAATAGATTACCAATAATATGGAGTGAATTTTTATGGAAAAACTCACCGGAAACCTATGGGTAGACTTAGATGCTTTCAAAAAAATATTTTTCTATCCTAAAAATAAGGATTTTATTATTCGTCCATTACATATAAAGGCATTTGATTTAGATGCGGTAATTATCTATGTACAGGGTACAGCATGTATAAACACCATAACTGATGATATAATCAAACCCTTAATGAATGATAGTGCCTCAGATATAGACGGTGATGTTGCAGCCTATATAATAAAAAGAATCACTACTACAAAAAATGCAGAGAAAATATCTAGTATCTCTGACATGACTACTTCTTTAGTTAAAGGCGATACAGTATTACTTATTGAAGGCTCCACAGAGGCAATTTATATTTCAACATCAGAATTTGAGCATCGTCAAGTAGAAAAGCCAGAAACAGAAAATGTGGTAAAGGGCCCTAAAGAATCTTTTATAGAATCTGCTCAGGTAAACCGTTCACTTATTCGTAAACACTATAAGTACGCTAATTTAATATCCGAAGGTATCGAGGTTGGCCTTAAAAGTAAGAATGACGTGTATATGATGTATATTGAAGGAATTGCGGATCCTGACCTAGTAGAAAATGTTCGAAAGCGAATAAAGAGTATAGAAGTTGATCTGGTATTAAACATCTCTATTCTTCACCAATTAATAGAGGAAAGAAGTTATTCTTTGATTCCTTCAATTTTATATACAGAACGTCCTGATAGGGCTGCTTCTTTTTTAAACGAAGGGCATATAGTGTTGATTATGGATGGTTCTCCTGCTGCTTTAGTACTACCCATTACTTTTTGGTCACTTCTCCATACATCAGAAGATCAGTACTTAAGGTGGCCTTATGGAAACTTTATCAGAATTTCAAGATTTATTGCATTGATATTAACATTATTAACCCCCGCTATACATGTAGCTATAGCTAATTATCATATTGAAATGATACCTACTGATCTCGCTATAGCTATTTCAGGAACTAGAGAAACATTGCCTTTTCCACTTATTGTAGAAGTAATTTTTATGGAACTATCATTTGAACTCATTAGAGAAGCAGGAATAAGAGTACCTAATACCATGGGTTCAACTATAGGTATTGTAGGCGCACTTATATTAGGCCAAGCTGCTGTACAAGCAAATATAATAAGCCCTATTTTAGTAATTATAGTATCCATTACAGGATTAGCATCCTTTGCTATATCTGATATTTCTCTTAGCTATGCTACAAGGCTACTTAGATTTGCATTTGTATTAGCTGCTGGTTTTTTGGGCTTTTTGGGAATTTCTCTTTCATTATCTGCTTTTTTAGCATACTTAATCAGTTTATCTTCCTTTGGAGTCCCTTTTATGTCTCCAATAGCACCTTATTATAAATCGTCTAATGACACTTATATTAGAACTCCTAGCTGGAAGCAGCTACTTAGGCCTTCAAATATTACTAAGCTTGAACCTTTAATAAGAAAAACTAAAGGAAAAGAGTGAAATAATGATAAAGAAATATGATGATAAAATTGGTTTTAGAGAATTTTTCTCAGTTATATTTATTGTCGTAGCATCAATGGCTACTGACACAACACCAATTATGTTTGCAAAAAAAGGCCTAAATGCAGCCTGGATGGTTCCCATACTCTCTGCTCTTTTTTTTATGCCTTCACTTTCATGCATTTTCTCTTTACTGAGGCTTTATAAAAACAAGAATTTAATTGATGTTATTTTTCATGTAGCTGGCAAGTTCTTTGGATATATATTTACTATTGCATTAATATTAATTGTATTCGAATACACTATATTAAGCACTAGAGAATATGCTGATATCCTTGGCACAATGTTCTATTTAAAAACTCCATCACTTTTTATATTATTCCTACTAATAGTTACTAGCTGCTATATAGCTAGTAGAGGATTTACTGTACTAGGAAGCTTGTGTTGGTTTGTGTATCCCTATATGCAGGTAGTGATTTTATTATTGATACCTACCATATGGGTGCAAATGGATTTCAATCAGATATTTCCCATAGGTGGTCCTGGTCTTGGAGTACTTTTGAAAACAAGCATTACGAGTACAACTATCTATGATACTCTTCTCTTTTTAGCTGTTTTTTTCCCTAAGGTTAGGACTTACAAGGAATTTAAATCTGCAACATTATGGGGGCTAAGTATCTCTGTTTTACAAATAGCTTTATATACATTAACTTACATAACCGTTTTTGGATATCTTACGTTTATTAACATGAATTACCCCTTTCATCAGATAACACGCTTAGTTGAAATAGGAAGATTCATTACTAATACGGAGGTCTTGTACTTAGGGTTTTGGGCAATTATCTCTTCTGTACGTTTTAGTATATTTATCTATGTTATAGCAGAAATCTCTACTACTTTGTTAAAAACAAATCGCAAGAAAACACTAATACCTCTTATTGGCTTTATAATTTTCATCATTGCAATATTACCCGAAAATTATACAAAGTACATTTTGATTTTTAGAACTACCGCTATTAAATATTTATGGGTATATATTGCAGGTCTACCGATTCTATTATGGATTATAGCTAAATTGAAGGGAGAATTTAAAAATGAAAAAGACTAAAATTATTACTATATTAGTAATAGTAATATTTTTAACTGGATGCTGGGACAAAATGGAGATAGAAGAAGTAGGCTATGTTACAGTTATAGGTATAGATAAGGGAGAAGATAACAAGGTTAAAATAACTTTTCAAATTACTAATCCTCAAGTTACTTCAACTATTGGTTCTCAGACAAATGAAGACTCTAGTGAAATAATAACACTTTTGTCAGATGATATTATATCAGCAAAAGATTTAGCTAATATTTCTTTTGCAAGACGTCTCACATTCTCTCATACAAAAGTTCTAATTGTAAGTGAGGAATTGGCTAAAACAGATAAAATATATCATTTAATAGAATCAGCTCAAAGAGATAGAGACACGAGACGTGAAATAGATTTAATTGTTTGTAAGGAGGAAGCATCAGAATTTATTAGCAAAAATAGTCCTCAATTTGATGCTCAAATAGGTAAATACTATGAACTTATGACTGCTACTTGGGAAGACACAGGGTTTATACCCTTAGCTAATATACATGGATACCTTCAGCGTAATTTAGATGCCCATAGCCTATACTTGATAGGCTATGCTACTACCATACAAAGTGCTCAAAAAGAATTAAGTGTAGGTATAGGGGATTACATAGCAGGTCAAGTTTATAAAGAGGAACTAAACCCTACCCAGTTAATAGGTTCAGCGGTTATTAAGAAAGGTAAAATGGTTGGGAAATTGACTGGAAAAGAAACTAGACTAGCCATGTTCCTAAGACCAGTGAGAAAAACAGATAATATTCTAACGACTTTTCCTGATCCCTTAAAGAAAGGTGAATTTATTTCTGCTAAATTAATGAGAGGTAGAATAAAAATAGACATTAGTATTAGTGAAGATTACCCTATTATTGATGTGATTGTTCCCATTAAAATAAGCATATCTGCTATTCCAAGTCTCGTTGATTATGTTGAAAATCAGGAAAATCAGGAGTTATTAAAAAAATTCATAGAAAAGTATTTTGAAGTCGAATCAAAAAAGCTAATTGAAAAAACTCAGAAAGAGTTTGGTGGAGAACCTTTTCTATGGTCTTCAATTGCAAGAAGAAAATTTCTACTTTTTGAAGATTTTGAAAAGTATAATTGGATGGAAAAATACACAAAGGCAAAGGTTAATGTAGACTTTGATGTTAAACTTATTGACTTTGGCAAGCATTCAAAACCATCTAAAATAGGTGATTAAGAGTACAAAGTATTAATTAAATTAGATATTTAAACCTAGCCAATCAATATTATCCACCAAAGGATAAGCATCCAGTAATATTTGAAACCTTTAACAACCTTAAGAAAGGCGAAAAAATGGAGCTTATTAATGACCATGACCCTAGCCCCTTACATTATCAAGTACTAGCAGAACTGGAAGGTCAATTTGAATAAACAATTAAAGAGATTCTTCGAACTTATAACCTTAAAATGCCGTATTCTATAATGTGTCATTCTAAGTGTAAGCGAAGAATCCCTTTTATGTCTGAGCCTCGTTCTTATCCTTCTAGGTATGCCTTCTTAACTTTTTCGTCCTTTAAAAGCTCCTTTGCATTACCTTCTACCTCCATTTCTCCATTTCTTATGATATATGCCCTGTCTGCAGCATTTAGTGCCATATGTGCATTTTGTTCTACTAGCAATACTGTAGTCCCAGCCTTATTAATGTCTTTAATAATTGAGAAAATTTCTTTTACTACTATTGGCGCAAGTCCCATTGAAGGCTCATCTAATAGTAAAAGTCTAGGTCTTGACATAAGCGCACGACCAATGGCAAGCATCTGCTGTTCCCCTCCAGACAAAGTCCCTGCCATTTGTTCTTTTCTTTCATAGAGTCTTGGAAACAATGAAAATACTTTATCATAATCCTTGTTGACTTCAGATTTATCCTTTCTTGTAAAACCTCCCATTTCAAGGTTCTCCATAACACTCATTTTAGAAAAAATCCTTCTACCTTCAGGCACATGAGATATACCTATCTTAACTATGTCCGGTGGATTTAAAGAATTTAACTTCTTTTCATTAAACTTAATCTCCCCATTGCTTGGTTTTTCTAAGCCTGATATGGCTTTTAGGGTAGTACTTTTCCCTGCCCCATTAGCTCCGATAAGTGTAACCACTTCCCCTTCTTCAACTTTAAGGCTTATGTTTTTTAATGCATGAATCCCCCCATAATATACATTTACATTTGTAAGCTCTAGCATTATTCTTCCTCCTCACCTAAATAAGCCTTTATTACTCTTTTATTACTTTGTATTTCCTCTGGAGTGCCACTAGCAATTAGAATTCCATAATCAAAAACAAATATCCTTTCACACAGTTCCATAACTAAGGACATATCGTGCTCTATAACTATAATTGTAAGATCAAAGCTTTCTCTAATCCATTTGATAAGCTCCTTAAGCTCTGCTGTTTCCCTAGGATTCATACCTGCAGCAGGCTCATCTAGAAGTAGAAGCTGAGGATTTCCTGCCAATGCTCTTGCTATTTCAAGCCTTCTCTGGTCTCCATAAGAAAGATTTTTTGAAAGCTCGTCTTTTTTATCTAATAAGTTAAACTTTTCAAGAAGCTGTAGTGCCTCTTCAAAAGTATTTTTTTCGTTTTTAAAGTATGATGGTAGTCTAAATAAAGCTGATGCCACACCGTATTTTAAACTTTGATGAAAACCTATAAGCACATTATCTACTACTGACATATTTTTAAAAAGCCTTATATTTTGAAATGTTCTAGCCACACCATAGTGTATTATTTTATGAGGTTTTAGCTCTTTTGTTGTAGCCTTCCTTTTTAAATCATATAGAATATCTCCAGAAGTAGGAGTATACATTCCTGTTAATAAATTGAAAAAGGTGGTCTTACCTGCACCGTTAGGTCCAATTAGTCCAATGATTTCTCCTTTTTCTATGTTTAAGCTTACATTAGATACTGCTTTTATTCCCCCAAAAGATTTTGATAAGTTGTTTACCTTAAGCACCGGCATTTGGCTTAGCCCCCTTTCTAAATAGCTTGAACTCTTGATTTCCCATGAGTCCTGTTGGTCTAAATACCATAATTGCAAAAAGAATAAGTGAGTAAATAACCATTCTTAGCTCTGGTATATTTTGAAGAAACACTGAAATAATGGATAGTGCAATTGCACCAACTACTGAACCAGCAATACTTCCCATTCCTCCAAACACAACAATAACTAATATATCAATAGATTTCATAAACCCAAATGAATCAGGCTTTATAAAGTAGAAATAATTAGCATACAGTGCACCTGCAGTACCTGCAAAGAATGCTCCAATAGCAAAAGCAAGTACTTTGTAATAAGTGGTATTTACTCCCATGGCTTCAGCTGCTATCTCATCTTCTCTTATAGATATACAGGCTCTACCATGATACGAATTAATGAAATGTCTAGTGAGTACTATGGTAGCCACTGTCATTATAAAAATCCAAGTCCAATTTGTATATTGTGGAATATCATTAAACCCTCTTGCACCACCTATATAGTCAGTGTTTAAAGCTAAAATCCTAATGATTTCACCAAATCCAAGTGTAGCAATGGCAAGATAATCACCTTTTAGTCTAAGTGTTGGGATTCCAATAAGAACTCCTGCAATAGCTGCTATTATACCAGAGATTACTATTGATATTATAAAAGGTTGACCAAATTTAGCTGTAAAAATCGCAGAAGTATATGCGCCTATTGCCATAAAAGCTGCATGTCCTAAGGAGAATTGACCAGTAAAGCCTGTTATGAGATTTAAGCTAACTGCTAATATGATATTTATTCCTACTAATATTATGTTTAGTTGAAGATAGGAGTCAATGAATCCCATATTTATTAACATTTGAATTATAAAATAAGAAATTATTATTGCAATGCAGCTTAAAATACTACCTTTACTAATTTTTTTCATATTCTCCCCCCTCCTACACTTTTTCCTTTATAGCTTTACCTAAAAGTCCATTTGGTCTTACTAGCAAGACTAAGATGAGAATTGCAAAAGCAACTGCATCCTTAAAAATTGATCCCCCATAAGCACTTACTATGGTTTCAGTCATACCAAGGAAGAAGCCTCCAAACACAGCTCCTGGGATTATTCCTATTCCACCTAATACAGCTGCAATAAAAGCCTTTAGTCCAGGGGTTGCTCCCATTAATGGATTTATTGTATTGTAGTAAACTCCTACAAGCACACCCGCTGCCCCCGCTAGCGCCGAACCAATAGCAAAAGTATATGATATTATTTTATTAGCATCTATTCCCATAAGCTCCGCAGCTTCTTTATCAAGAGAGACTGCTCTCATAGCTTTACCTATTTTAGTATTGCGTACAATGTATTGAAGTGCAGTCATTAATATAATAGTAATAAGAATTATATATATGTTTTTTAAATCAACTACTATATTTCCATTAAAGAGGTTGATACTTTTGCTTTTTAAAACCTCTGGAAATGTTCTTGTTTGTGGACCAACAAAATACATCATAGTATACTGTAAAAATAAAGATACACTTATAGCTGTGATAAGAGCTGATATTCTGGTAGATTTCCTAATTGGCTTATATGCAACTTTTTCGATAACCACTCCAAGTATACTGCATACTAGCATTGAAATTAATAGAGAAGGTAAAAAGCCTAAATCAAGAAAAGTTGTTAAAGCGAAGCCTACATACGCTCCAACCATGTAGATTTCACCATGTGCAAAATTAATAAGATTTATTATTCCATATACCATAGTGTAGCCAAGGGCTATTAATGCATATATACTTCCAAGTGATATTCCATTTGTTAATTGCTGGAATAGTTGTTCCATATTATCACACCTCCATTTCTAATAATCAACAATTTA